>JAOUOM010000112.1 GCA_029880385.1 Cyclobacteriaceae bacterium
TATAGATGATCTGTGTGCTGTCCTGATATTTCTTTACTGAAGGGGTAAAATACAGGTCATTGAGGCTGATCCGTCTTGACAAATGCTCAAAGTACACATTGATGTTGTGCTCTTTGGTAATCAGCACGAGGGGCTCCCCATTGAATTTTTTATAATTTTTCAGTTCTACGGTAGACACCTGACCGCCTTTGGAACTGAAACTTATTTTCATCGACTCGTTTTCCACAAGAAGCTCTTCATCTGTACCCTGGGCGGCCAGTGAAAAGAGTCCATATTTCATCTGATTGAGTTTGTCAATGGCCGAGTCGCTCAAAATTGATGCATCTGGGCTGCTGGTAGCAGTGGGATTTGCCAGGCTGTCCTGAATGATGGGTTGCGCAACCTGGTTGTCAACTTCCTGTGGCACGGGGACTTCCGGTGCGAAAAACTGAAAGTAGACCGTGATCAGGACCAGCATTAAGATCAGTCCAATAAATTGATTTCTATCCATGATGAGTGTGTTCTTCTATTAGACGTTATTTTACTTCGTTTTGATGTACAAGGGCAGCCTTTATAAATCGTACAAACAACGGGTGGGGGTTGAGTACGGTTGATTTTAGTTCGGGATGGTATTGCGTACCGATAAACCAGGGATGATCGTTGATTTCCATAATTTCGACCAATCCTGTGTCCGGGTTAGTACCCGTGGCAATCATTCCGGCTTCTTCAAATCTGGTGCGGTATGAATCGTTAAATTCATAGCGATGACGATGGCGTTCCTGTATGCGGGTATGGCCATAGGTGGAGTAAGCTTTGGATCCTTTTTTGATCTGGCAGTCATACGCCCCCAAACGCATGGTACCTCCATAATTTTTTACGCTTTTCTGGTCTTCCATCAGGTCAATGACCGGGTGATCAGTATCCTTGTTCATCTCGGTGGAGTTGGCATTTTCGAGATGGAGTACATTTCGAGCAAACTCGATCACGGCGCATTGCAGGCCGAGGCAGATGCCAAAGAAGGGGATTTTGTTTTCGCGGGCATATTTTACGGCTTCTATTTTTCCTTCTATACCCCGTTCGCCAAAACCAGGGG
This sequence comes from Cyclobacteriaceae bacterium, assembly GCA_029880385.1. Taxonomy (GTDB): domain Bacteria; phylum Bacteroidota; class Bacteroidia; order Cytophagales; family Cyclobacteriaceae; genus JAOUOM01. The sequence goes on from JAOUOM010000112.1 coordinate 1,073, forward strand.
CTACGAGCACGCCCGACATGCCTTTGAGATACCGGTCGATGTTTTCGGCTGTTATTTCCTCGGACTGAATCCACTTCACATTCACCTTGCACTCATTTTCGGCTGCTGCATGGGTAAAGGCCTCCGCGATGGATTTGTATGCATCTTTAAGCTCAACGTATTTGCCGACAAGGGCAATGGAGACTTCACGGGTCGGATTTTTTAATTTACCTAAAAACTCTTTCCACAGGTCAATTTTTGGCTCGTGCTTGTGTTTGAGTTTGAATTTTGACAAAACACGTTCGTCAAGTTTTTCCTTTCGCATCAGCAAGGGCACATCGTAGATGGTATCGGCATCAATGCTTTCGATTACATTGGCAATGGGCACGTTGCAAAAAAGGGCAAGCTTACTTCTGATTTCGTGTGACAGGGAATGTTCGGTACGGCAGACCAGTACGTCCGGCTGAATACCTGCTTCCAGTAGTTCTTTTACTGAATGCTGTGTTGGTTTGGTTTTTAATTCACCTGCTGCTTTCAGGTAAGGGATCAGGGTGAGGTGAATGGCCACCGCATTATTTGGTCCCAGTTCGAATCGTGCCTGGCGTACAGCTTCGATAAAAGGCAGGGATTCAATGTCACCTACACAACCACCGATTTCCGTGATCACAATTTCATACTTGCCTGTCTCACCCAGTTTGTAAAAATTATTCTTGATTTCATCGGTGATATGGGGGACTACCTGCACGGTTTTTCCTAAAAAATCACCTGCCCGCTCACGTTGGATCACGTTGTGGTAGATGCGTCCGGTGGTGATGTTGTTTTCCTGCGATGTGGGGATATTCAGGAATCGTTCGTAATGCCCCAGATCCAGGTCCGTTTCGGCTCCATCGTCGGTTACGTAGCATTCACCATGTTCGTAGGGGTTGAGTGTACCCGGATCTATGTTGATGTAGGGGTCAAATTTCTGGATGGTCACTGAAAAGCCCCTTGCCTGAAGGAGTTTGCCAAGAGATGCGGCCACGATTCCTTTTCCAAGGGATGAGGTTACCCCGCCCGTAACGAAGATGTATTTTGCTTTGGACATTAAATGATTCCTTTGATGTAGTTACGGGAAGCAAAGTTATCTTTTTCCACCTAATATCGGTTGTGATGTGGATAAAATATACGCTTACCAGCCCGTAATTGTCTAATTAATTTATCTATTGATGTGATTGACGAGGGTTAGTCAACCCGGATCAGGTAGTAATTTTTTCGCCCTTTTTGTGCCAGTAGGTACTTGCCTTGCAATAAGGGGAATTGTACGGCCTGGTCAGGGGATTCTACTTTTTGTTTGTTGATGCTCACCCCGCCACCCTGGATCATTCGCCGGGCTTCCCCTTTTGAAGCAAAAACCATTCCCTGGGTAAGGTCACTTAGCAAATGGGTGACATCCGGTGATGCAGCCAGGTCTTCTTTTGAAATCTGAGTCTGGGGAACCCCTTCAAATACCTGAAGGAGGATTTTTTCGTCCAGGGAAGCCAAATCTTCCGTTGTGGATTTGCCAAACAGGATGGAGGAAGCCTTGATGGCGGTTTCCAGATCTTTGGGTGAATGGACACGTTCGGTTATTTCCTCGGCCAGGCTACGCTGGAGTAGGCGCTCATGAGGTGCCTGGCGATGTGTGGCAATCAGTGATTCTATTTCTTCCCGGTCTTTTAGGCTAAAAATACGGATGAATTTTTCCACATCTTCGTCTGATGCATTGATCCAGTACTGGTAAAATTGGTAGGGAGATGTTTTTTCAGGATCCAGCCACACATTGCCACTTTCTGTTTTGCCAAATTTAGAACCATCCGCTTTTGTGATAAGCGGTGTGGTGATGGCAAAAGCTTCACCCTGGCCTTTGCGCCGGATCAACTCTGTGCCCGTCACGATATTGCCCCACTGATCCGAACCGCCAAGTTGAAGTTTTACGTTTTTATTTTTCCACAACCAGTAAAAGTCGTAGCCCTGTACCAGCTGGTAGGTGAATTCTGTAAAAGACAAGCCGGTTTCAAGTCGTTTCTGTACCGAATCCTTGGACATCATGTAATTGACCGTGATGTGCTTGCCGACATCCCGTATGAAGTCGAGAAATGAAATGTTTTTAAACCAGTCGTAATTATTGACCACTTCAGCGGCATTGTCGCCCGAAAAATCCAGGAATTTTTCGAGTTGGGCCTTCACGCATGCCAAATTATGTGAGAGGGTGCTTTCATCCAGGAGGTTTCGTTCCTGTGATTTTCCCGATGGGTCTCCCACCATGCCTGTGGCACCTCCCACCAATGCAATGGGACGATGGCCACACCGCTGGAAATGAACCAGTGTCATGATCTGTACGAGGTTTCCGATATGCAACGAATCAGCCGTAGGGTCAAATCCAATGTAACCTGCGGTGACCCCGGTTTTCAACGTTTCCTCTACACCGGGCATTTTATCATGGATCATGCCCCTCCAGGTCAATTCAGCTACAAAATCTTTCATCGGTAATCTTTGGTTCGGTAAAAGCGGCAAAATTAGACGGGACAAGAGAGAATACCAGCGTAAAAGCTAATTTATTACTGAGGAAAAGGGAGCAACCACGTGACTTTGATCATTAAAATATTGAATTCCACTGCTGTACCTTTAACAGATGGGTAGTTTAAATGTACATCTTATTTCCAGCCGTGCGCAACTCAACGATTTTACCCGGCAATTGCTCAAGGACATCCATGCACTAGACCGGATGTTGGATGAGGGCTGGTTTGATGATGACGTGTTACACATTGGGGCCGAACAGGAAATGTGTCTGGTCAATACCCACTATAAACCTTTGCCCTGCGCCCTGCCCATGCTTGAAGCATTGGAAAATGATTTTTTTACTACCGAGCTGGCACAATTTAACCTGGAGGCCAATTTACCTCCCCTTCCGTTTACCGGAACGTGTTTTGCCGATATGGAAGATAACCTGAATGAACTGCTTGGCCAACTGCACCGGGTGGGGCAGTCCGAAGGGATCGAATACGTGTTGACCGGAATATTGCCTACTATCCGCAAATTTGATCTGGAAATGGGCAACCTAACGCCTCTCGAACGCTATCATGCCCTTATGGAGGCCATAAGTAAAATGAGGGGCAAGGTACATGAATTGCATATTGTGGGACTGGACGAGCTCAATATCAAGCACGATTCTGCGATGTTGGAGTCGTGCAATACGTCGTTTCAGGTACACATGCAGGTACGTCCGGATGATTTTATCCGAAAATACAACGTTGCCCAGGCACTGGCCGGCCCGGCATTGGCGATAGCCGTCAATTCCCCGTTATTGTTTGGCAAAAGGCTTTGGGCCGAGACACGCGTTGCACTTTTTCAGCAATCCATCGATACCCGGGTGGCCACAGAACATATCCGTGATCGCAGTGCCCGCGTGATGTTTGGTACGTCGTGGCTCGAAGGGTCAGTGGTGGAATTGTTCAAGGAGGACATCGTCCGTTTTCGGGTAATGCTGATGTCGGATCCCGAAGAGGACGTGTTTTTGCAATTGGATAAAGGGGTAGCACCAGCACTACGGGCATTGATGGTTCATAACTCTACCGTGTATAGGTGGAACCGGCCCTGCTATGGGGTTAGTCCAGGCGGACGGCCTCATTTACGTATTGAAAACCGAGTGTTCCCATCAGGCCCAACCGTTTTGGATGAGATGGCCAATTCTGCCTTTTGGCTGGGTTTGATGACCGAATTTGATCACGAATATCCGGATTTAACCCGGCAAATGGAATTTGTGCATGCCAAAGACAATTTTATCTCGGCGGCCCGTGATGGATTAAATACGGATTTTACCTGGATAAAAGGAAAAAAAATCAGTGTATGCAAACTGATCAGGGAAGAGCTGTTGCCATTGGCCAGGGCAGGGCTGCAACGTAATCAGGTAAACAAGGATGACATAGACCGGCTGCTGGGGGTTATCGAAGCCCGGAACGAAACACGCCAGACGGGTGCCCAGTGGGTCTATAATTCACATACGGAACTGATCAAGGAAACCAGCCGGGAGGAAGTATCCATCGCATTAACATCTGCCATGATAAAAAATCAAAAATCAGGAAAGCCCATTCACGAGTGGGAGCTTGCCAAACTGGAAGATTTGAGGCACTGGAAGCCCTATTCCATGCTGGTAGAGGAGTTTATGACCACCGACCTGTTTACCGTTCAGCAGGATGATATCCCTGAGTTGGTGGCCGATATCCTTTCGTGGCGCCGCATCAAGCACATTCCGGTCGAGGACGACAAAGGCCGGTTGAAGGGATTGATAAACTACCGGTCTTTGTTACATTTTTACAGTAAAAACTGCCACATTCCCCACGCCCGGAAAGTCACGGTAAAAGAACTGATGATCAAAGACCCGGTAACCATCGGGCCGGGTGCCACGATCCGGGAGGCACTTACATTAATGCAGGACAAGAAAGTGGATTGCCTTCCGGTGGTGAAAAAAGACCGACTGATCGGTATCATTACGGAAGGAAATTTCATGAGTATCACGGCTTCGTTGCTTAAAAGTTCAGAAATAACTTGATGGAAAGATTGTTAGGAAAGATAGAAGGGGAAATGCCGGGGCCATTGGTTATCTGTGTCGCTGCCCTGCATGGCAATGAGCAGGTAGGCTTGCATGCCTTTCGCAACGTATATAGCGCGATCAAAAACCATCAAATAAAATTTAGCGGAAAACTTGTGGGCCTGGCCGGAAACCTGAAAGCCATCGAATCAAACCGACGCTACATCGACTATGACCTGAACCGTGTATGGGACGACCAGAGCATTGCCGCACTTTTGGATCCGGAAAAGCCGCCTCAGGCAGAGGATGAGGAATTTTTGGAGTTGCGCAGCATGATCGAAGCGGAAAGTCAGGGTGATTATTCACTTAAAGTACTAGCCGATTTGCATGCTACGTCATCGGATAAGGGAAATTTCATTGTGGTTCCGGAAGGGGAATCCGGACATCCGGTAATTCAATCTATTCGTCTGCCGGTAGTGGTTGATCTCGACAAATACCTGAGGGGAACTTTGTTGGCGCATTATTATACCAGGGGTTTTGTTTCGTTTGCATTTGAGGGAGGGATCATCGGCACAGGGGACGTATACCAGCTCCATACATCTGGTTTGTGGGAAATACTGGATAAGGCCGGTAGCATCCGGCATCACGATCATGAGCAGGAGGATCACTATGCGCGGTTGCTGGAGGAGGTTTCGGCTTCTTTGCCTACCCGTGTCAAAGCCATCTACCGGCATCGTATCCGGGTGGGCGATGGATTTAAAATGCTCCCGGGCTTTCATAATTTTCAACCCGTATACAAAGGACAGCAACTGGCACTGGATCACAATGGAGCCCTTGTTTCACCCCACGACGGGCTGGTTTTTATGCCTTTGTATCAGCCGGAAGGGGAAGATGGTTTTTTTATTGTGAAGGAAATGGGAAGAGAGGAAGGCTGACAGGTATTGATTTACATTAATATCCGTTTATTTTTGGCCCATGGCCGAATTTCCAGAAATCGTACAGAAAATCCAGAAGGGGCAGT
>JAOUOM010000113.1 GCA_029880385.1 Cyclobacteriaceae bacterium
AACTACCCGGCTAAGGGCTTCCATCACCGCAATCCCAAAGCGCTCTTCATTGGCACGGAAGAGTGAATCGGCCCAATACCACTGAAACCCAATCAATCCGAGCAGCGAAAATGTCATCAGCCCTACAATCCATCGCAATGTTTTTTTGCTCATGGTACAAAATTATAGCCTAACCTTTTGAAATAGTGACGATTAACCATTTTTAACAATCAACATCCATCCGCTTAACATACTTGTGCCGGATGTTTCCGTATGTTTACCTTGATACGTACAGTGTATAGTAGCCATGTATTTGTCCTGACATAAATGATTGACGAAAAATAACAAAAAGATGAAAACAACAAACAACGTACGGCTGGGCTTCCTGGCTGGTCTTCTGTTGCTGGTAGTAGCCGGAAGGGCCCAACAAAATGAAAAAGGTGAAATCCACCTTACGATCACCCGCGAAATAGACGGGGTGGCAAAAACACTTGAAAAGACCTATGCAAATGAGCAGGAAATGAGGGATGACCCGGAATATAAGGAGTTTGCGGGAACCTCCCATCACTTTGTTTTTAACTTCCTGCCGGATTCCGGTGAGCAGCAGATGAGAAGATGGATAGAAATGGTAAGTCATGATGACGGATTCAGCCAAAACTGGAAAACAGACATTGCGATTGAGATGCCCGATATGGAGAGGATTCAAAAGGATATGGACAACCTGACGGTGGAAATAAGGCAGGAAATGGAAGAAACCCAAAAGGGATTGGAGGAAATACAGGAAAAGATTATCGTCTTGCGAAACGGAGAGGAGAATAGGGTTAGGGTAGGAAATGTGCGTGTAGATGCGGTAAAAAAAGAAGATGGCTTTGGCAAAAAGGGTCAAGTAAGTGAAGGCCAGCTACTGTTGCTTGAAAAGCTGGATTTTTCACCAAATCCTTCGGATGGAAAAATATGGCTAAAGTTTGAACTGCCAGAAGAGGCGGAATTGTCAGTCACTATTTACAATAAAAATGGCAAAACCATATACAGCACGTATTATGATGGCTTTCAGGGTTTCTTTCGGGATACGTTGGACATGGGAAACAAAGAAAAAGGAAATTATTTATTGGAAATCCGTTCCGGGATCAGACGGCTGGTGCGAAGCATCCGCATCGAATAAGCAGGACATACAAAAGCCCGGTCAATAAAAGCCGGGCTTTTGTGTAGTTCGCCTATTCTTCATAAGCCCAGTCGATACTGCCTTTCATGTCTTTGACCAAAATGCCTTCTGCTTTCAGTTTTGCCCTAAGCTGGTCTACTTTGTCGTATGCTTTGGTCTCCTTGGCATTTTTGTATTCCTCAAGCAATAGCTGGAGCAGGTTTTCTCCATTGATGGTCGACTCCTGTTTGAGCCCGAGTACCTCTTCAGTAAATCCCAAAATGGTTTCTTTCATCCTGTCGAATGTGCTTTTGCCCAACTGTTCGAAACCCAACTGTCCTGTGTGGAGGGAGTTGACTTTTTTAAGCAGGTTAAAGATATGCCCAATTGTCAAAGCTGTATTGAAGTCATCGTTCATGGCATGGTAGCAGTTATCACACATTTTATTGATTTGGGCTACCTGGGTTTCTTCTCCCTGGCCTGGCCCTTCGGGCGGGAAGGTCATTTCCTTAAGGACACGAAGACCATTCACCAATTTGGCATAACCTTTTACAGCGGCATTCAGTGCGTCATTTGAGAAATCCAAGGTACTGGCATAGTGTGACTGAAGCATAAAAAACCGGATGGTCATGGGGCTATAGCCGCGTGAGAGCATGGGATGATCGCCGGAGATCAGTTGCCAGGGCAAAAAGGAATTGCCCAGCGATTTACTCATTTTCTGACCGTTTACCGTCAGCATGTTGGTATGGATCCAATATTTTGCCGGATCATGGCCTTCTGCCCCATTACATTGGGCAATCTCACATTCATGATGAGGAAACTTGAGATCCATTCCTCCCCCATGAATATCGAATTGCTGGCCGAGGTACTTGGTGCTCATCACCGAGCACTCCAGGTGCCAGCCGGGGAAGCCCACACTCCATTCGGTTTCCCATCGCATGATATGTTCGGGGGCGGCTTTTTTCCACAAGGCGAAATCCAGTGCGTTACGTTTGTCGTCCTGCCCGTCCAGATCCCTCGTCTGGTTGAGCAATTCGTCGATTTTCCGACCGCTCAATTTTCCATAATCCTGAGACTCATTGTATTTGGTCACATCAAAATATACGGAACCGTTGGATTCGTAGGCCAGGCCATTGGCCATGAGCTTTTTGATCATTTCGATTTGTTCGAGCAGGTGGCCGGTAGCCGACGGCTCAATATCCGGGGGCAGGGCATTGAATGTGGCCATCACCTGATGGAAATCGTTGCTGTATTTCTGAACGATCTCCATGGGTTCCAGATTATCAAGTTTTGCTTTTTTCGAAATCTTGTCTTCGCCCGAGTCGAGCAGATGACCCACATCAGTAATGTTTCTTACATACCTTACTTTGTATCCGGAAAACTTCAGGTAGCGGTTAATAACATCAAAACTCACAAATGTCCGCACATTCCCGAGGTGTACATCGCTGTATACGGTAGGGCCACACACGTACATGCCAACAAAAGGTGGGTTGTATGGCTCAAAGGTTTCTTTGGTTCGTGTAAGTGAGTTGGTTACCCTAAGTTTACCGATCATGAGCGAATAGGTTTATTGTTATTTCAGATTTAGTTGCAAATCTGCTCAATGCTGTTTTAAAATGCCCCGTATTTGAATTGAAAATTATTTACTATAGCTTTGCATTGAAATTTAAACAATGAGGAGGGGGCTGAAGTCCCCTCTTTTCATTATTAAACCAATTGTTTAACGTGCAAGAGCAGGTAACGGACATAGTGGAAGGAATTTTGACAGAGTTCCCGGAATTGTTTTTGGTGACGGTTGTACTGAAAGGGACAGAAGCAAACCAAAAAGTAATTGTTCTGATAGACGGGGAGCCCTCTGTTACCATCGATCATTGTGCCACGTTGAGCAGAAAGCTCGCGGCGGTTCTGGAGGAACGGGATTTGTTCAAAGACAGGTATAACCTGGAAGTATCATCCCCCGGACTTGATATGCCCCTGCTCCTGCCCAGGCAGTACAGGAAAAATATTGGCAGGACGCTCAAAATCGTACGGGCCGATGGCAGCCAGTTGGAAGGCCGTGTTTCGGCCGCCGATGAGGAAAAAGTAATTCTTTTGGAAGGAAAAAAAGAACAAGAAACAGCTATACCTTTTAAAGAAATTGTAAAAGCAAACGTATCAGTATCATTTAAGGAAAAATGAGTGCAGGATTTTTAATTGATTCATTTGCCGATTTTGCAAGAGGCAAAAACATAGATCGGCCTACGATGATCCGTATCCTCGAAGATGTATTCAGGACGATGATCAGAAAAAAGTACAAGGTTGACGATAATTTTGACATTATCATCAATGCGGACAAAGGGGATTTGGAAATTTGGCGTTTTCGTGAAATTGTGGACGACAACTCCGAAGATATCTGGGATCACGACAAGATCAGCCTGACCGATGCCCAAAAAATCGAGCCTGATTTTGAAATTGGTGAAGAAGTAGCCGAGGAGATCAAACTGGAGGATTTCGGAAGAAGGGCGGTAATGACTGCCCGTCAAACGCTGATTCAAAAAATCAAAGACCTGGAAAAGGACATCCTTTTCCAGAAATACAAAGACCTGGCAGGTGAAATCATCACAGGCGAAGTATACCAGATATTGAGCCGCGAAGTGTTGCTCATTGACGGGGAGGGTAATGAACTTAATTTGCCCAAAGCCGAGCAGATCAACAAAGACCGATATAGAAAAGGGGATGCCGTTCGAGCCATTGTCCATCGGGTAGAGATGCACAACGGCAACCCAAGGATCGTGCTGTCACGTACTTCCCCGGTGTTTTTGGAACGATTGTTTGAAAGCGAAGTGCCCGAAGTGTATGATGGGCTCATCACCATCAAAAAAGTAGTACGGGAGCCCGGCGAGCGCGCCAAAGTAGCGGTGGAATCCTATGATGACCGGATCGATCCGGTTGGAGCCTGCGTTGGGATGAAAGGATCACGTATCCATTCGATTGTGAGGGAATTGCAAAATGAAAACATTGACGTAATTAACTTTACCGACAACCTCGAACTCTATATTTCACGTGCCCTGAGCCCGGCCAAACTCATTAGTATGAAAATAGATGAGGAGAGGAAGCGCGTTTCTGTATACTTAAAACCCGATCAGGTATCTTTGGCAATCGGTAAGGGTGGACAGAACATTAAGCTGGCCAGCCGACTGGTAGGATATGAAATCGATGTATTCAGGGAACTCGATGGTGTGGAAGACGAAGATGTGGATCTGGACGAATTTTCTGATGAAATTGAAAGCTGGGTGATCGATGAGTTGAAAAGGGTTGGATTGGACACTGCCAAAAGTGTGCTAAAACTTGGAAGGGATGACCTGGTCAGGCGTACGGATTTGGAAGAAGAGACCATTGACAATGTACTGGCAATCCTTAACCAGGAATTTGAATAAAAGATTAGAAAGGATTAATACAACGAATGTATAGACTTAGTCAAGTAGCGCGAAAACTGAACGTTGGGAGTACTTCCATTATCGATTTCCTTACAGCTAAAGGATTCGAAGTGGACACTAGCCCTAATTCAAAAATTACTGAAGAGCAGTTTGCCCTGCTTTCCAAAGAGTTTGCTTCGTCTGCCATGGACAAAGAAGAAGCATCCGGCCTTACCATAGGCGGGAAAGTAGCGGACAATACCATTATCAAGGCAAATCAGGTTTTGGAGGATGACGATAAAGGATCGGATGACGAGCAAATCCTCATCAAGGACAATGCAGCACCTCCCGTGCACGAGACTAAAAAAGAAGTACCCGTTGCTGATGCGGCCGAATTAATAGCCCGTCCAAAACTGGAAGGCCCCAAAGTATTGGGCAAAATCGACCTGGATGCCCCGCGTAAGCCAAAAGTTCAGTCACCTGCTCCGGCAGAACCCGAACCAATACCTGAACCGGTCCGGGAGGCAGAACCAATACCTGAACCGGTAATGGAAAAACAAAAAGAGGAGCCTGTACCGGTGCCCGAAGCCAGGGAAGAAAAGAAAGAAAGTCAGCCCAAACCGGAGAAAATCAAAGAGCCAGCTCCTGAACTTCCTGCACCTGAAAAAGTAGAAGCGAAAGAAGCTGAAAAGCCGGAAGTGGTTGAAGCCGCTCCACAGGAAACGAAAGAAAAGCCAAAAGCCGAAATCAGGCGAGCAGAAGCTGAAAAACCGGTTGAAGACAAACCAAAGTCCGAGCTCATTGAAGCAAAGGCCGAATCCCTCAAAGGATTGACGGTGCTGGGAAAAATTGAACTTCCTACCGAAAGGAAAAAAGAAAAGCCGGTGGCTTCTTCTGACGAAAGGAAGGATCGGAAAAAAAGGCCAAGAAAACGAATTCCAAATTCACCGGCTTCTTCCACACCTCCAGCAGCAGGGCAAGGCAAGTCTCCTTTAACGGGACAAAAAGGACCTAAAAGAACAGATGTACGACCTGCCCGGGGAGGAAGGGATACCCGTAAGACAGAAGACCTTACGGACAAGGAAATCCAGGATAAGATCAAGGCAACACTGGCAAAACTGAGTGGAGGCGGTGGAAAAGCAGCCACTCAAAACCGTTCAAAATACAGACGAGATAAGCGTTTTGCCAAAGCAGAACAGGAAGAAGAAAAATTCCTGAAAGAACAGGATGACTTGAAAAAACTACGGGTAACCGAGTTTATTTCGGCCAATGACCTGGCTTCACTTCTTGATATTTCTGTGAATGAAGTGATATCAAAATGCCTTGCATTGGGCATGTTTGTGTCAATCAACCAACGGCTGGATGCAGAGTCCATTACAATCATCGCAGATGAATTTGGCTATGATGTGGAATTTACCACTGCCGATGATGAAACGGAAGTAGAGGAAGCAGACGATAATGCGGAAGACCTGAAGCCCAGGGCCCCGATTGTTACCATTATGGGTCACGTAGACCATGGCAAGACCTCGCTGCTCGATTATATCAGGCACTCCAAAGTAACCGAAGGGGAAGCCGGAGGAATTACCCAGCACATCGGAGCCTATGATGTAATGACCAAAGACAATAAGCGTATTGCATTTTTGGATACCCCTGGCCATGAGGCTTTTACAGCCATGCGTGCGCGCGGAGCCAAAATCACCGATGTGATCATTATTGTGGTAGCGGCTGATGATGCTGTAATGCCCCAAACCAAAGAGGCCATTAATCATGCCCAGGTGGCAGGCGTTCCCATTGTGATCGCGATCAATAAAGTGGATAAGCCCAATGCCAATCCGGAAAAAATAAAAGAAGAGCTTTCCCAGATCAATATCCTGGTGGAAGATTGGGGTGGAAAGTACCAGTGTCAGCATATTTCGGCTAAAACAGGAGAGGGTGTTGACGAACTTCTGGAAAAAGTATTGCTCGAGGCAGAACTACTCGACTTGCATGCCAATCCGGATAAGCCGGCTATCGGCTCGGTTATCGAAGCATCCCTTGATAAAGGTCGGGGCTACGTGACTACATTGATGGTACAGTCCGGAACATTGCGAA
>JAOUOM010000114.1 GCA_029880385.1 Cyclobacteriaceae bacterium
ACAACCAAGTTTGTACCTCCATGCGCAAAATCACGGGCACATCCCGGATCGTATGTGGAAGGTAACTAAACAAAATTGACTAAATTTAATGAAACCTTCTGATGATGCCTCATTCCAAAACTGTACTCCTCACCGGAATATCCGGGTTTATCGGGATGCATACAGCCGTGCAGCTCCTCGCCAAAGGATATACTGTCCGCGGTACCCTCCGCCACCTGGACAGGGCCGCCCAGGTAAGGGAAACAATCGGTAAACATGCGCCCGTCGAACGTCTGGATATCGTAGCCTGTGACCTGCTGGATGCCGACAGCTGGATGAAAGCAAGCGAAGGGGTGGATTATGTCCAGCATATTGCATCGCCCCTTCCTCACGTTCAGCCCAAAAACCGCGACGAACTGATCGTGCCGGCACGTGATGGTGCACTCAACGTCCTGCGGGCTGCCCGGGCAAATGGCGTAAAACGCGTGGTGATGACGTCTTCCATTGCCGCCATCGGCTACGGCCACAAGAACAAAAACCGGGTTTTTAGCGAAAAGGACTGGACCAACCCCTCGGACAAAAAGGATGTAACCCCTTATTCGGAAAGCAAAACCCGCGCAGAACAAAAAGCCTGGGAATTCGCAAAGGAAAATCAGCCGTTCGAGCTGGTCACGGTCAACCCCTCATATGTCCTGGGCCCTGCCCTTGATCCGGATTTCAGTGCCTCCATGCTCCTGATCAAAAAAATGCTCGACGGGGATATGCCAGGCGCACCCAGGATGTGGGTAAACATTGTGGACGTACGGGATGTGGCGGCCATGCACCTCCTGGCCATGGAACACCCGCAGGCCGCAGGTAAACGATTTATCTGCTCAGCCGGCGGACTCTATCTATTGGAAATCGGCCAAATCCTGCGGCGACACTTTCCGCAGCAGGCCCGCAAAACGCCAACCTTTACCCTTCCGGATTTTCTCGTACGGCTTTTTTCACTGTTTGATAAGGAAACGGCCAATATCGTGAATGAACTCAGTCTTAAAAGGGTATTTGACGCAAGCGAGGCCAAAAAGGTACTGGGCTGGACACCCGGAAAGCTCGAAACAGCCGTGACGGATGCCGCCACCAGTTTGATCGAACTGGGAGTAGTCTGACAAATGTGCTTTGCGGGAAAATAAGGGCTGGACTGATTGGCCCCCAAAACCCGCTCCATGATTTTTTTCTCCCTTCCTGCCCCACTGCCTATCTTTATCCGCTGAATGCGCTTTTTTTTTATCATACAGGGCGAAGGAAGGGGACATATGACCCAGGCAATCACACTGAGCCAGCTACTCAGGGAGGACGGCCATGAGGTTGTGCAGGTAGTGATCGGGATGAGCCCCCAACGTCAAATTCCGGATTTTTTTTATTCCTCTATTAAGGCACCGGTCGTGGCACTGCAGAGCCCTAACTTCGTTACGGACAAAAACCACAAGTCGGTGAGCCCGATCAAAACGGTGATCCACGCGCTACTCAAAAGCCCCGTCTACCTGAAAAGCCTGCGACACCTGGCCCGGCTTATTGACGAAAAACAGCCGGACATCATCCTTAATTTTTATGATTTCATCGGAGGCATCTACCATGCGCTCTACCGGCCAAAGGCCCGGTTTGTGGCAATTGCGCACCAGTATTTGCTTGAGCACCCCCAATTTACCTTTGCAAAGGGGCGACGAATAGACAAATGGCTGCTCCTTCTTGGCAACCGGGTGACCCGGCTGGGTGCCGACGGTATCCTGGCTTTGTCGTTTCGGTATTTGCCGGATGTACCGCACAAAAAACTGTATGTGGTGCCGCCCCTGCTTCGGGAGGGCATTCGTTCATTGATCCCCTCCAACAGCGGCCACCTGCTGGCGTATGTCGTCAACCCGGGTTATGGCGAGGCGATCCTGTCATTTCACAAAAAATACCCGGAAATAGCTCTGCACTGTTTCTGGGATCAGAAAAACAAGCCCGAAACATGGGAAGCAGGAGCAAATCTTACGTTTCACTCCCTTAATGACACATTGTTTTTAGAAAAAATGGCCTCCTGTCAGGGATATGTGACCACTGCAGGCTTTGAGTCGGTATGTGAGGCCATGTACCTGGGCAAACCCGTGATGATGGTGCCGGTGGAAGGGCATTATGAACAGGCATGCAATGCAGTTGATGCAGAGAAGGCCGGTGCGGGCATCGCACATGATCAATTTGATTTGAGGGTACTGACAAATTTCATTCCTTCATACAGGGACAATTCCGTAACTTTCAAGCATTGGGCGGATAGTTCCAAAAAAATAATTTTGTCGTATTTAACTCGTCGCGATGGCCATCATTTCAAAAAAGAAAATCCCGTATGATATCAGTCCGGCACTGCGGGAGTATTTAAAAAAATATTCCCGGGACTTTTGCCTGCCCATCAAATACGAAGACCTCCTGCGTTACGACAATTCCATTCCCCAGTATGACCAAAAAGGGAATGACACCTTGTGGGAAACTGTTTTTTATCCGCAGTTTGACATGGACTCGATCCATCATTCACTGAAAAAAATCTATGCGATCATGAAGGCAGATGGTGACATGAGTGTTATCAACCACTTGTTTATCGACCGGGTCGATTTGTGTGTCTATGGCAATACGCGGCCTTTTCGTGTCCGGATCGTAAACCGCATCAACGATAATTTTGATTATTTCTACATCAAGCATGCCGATGCCTCGCGTATCTATGGCCTTGAACTCGAACATTTGCTTTCGCCAAACCGCATTGCCTATGTCGTGAGCGAAAAAACACTGATCGAAGAGCATATTCTGGGCATTCCGGGTGACCAGTTTATTCAGTACAGGATGAGTGATTCATTTTTGAACAAAATCCGTCTGGCCAAGGAATTTGTGAAATTCAACGAACGATGTTTTGTCCGGCTGTTGGGCGACATGCACAGCAGTAATTTTGTAATCGACATCACGCCCGATTTTGAAGAAGTCAGCTACCGGTTGCGGGCAATCGATTTTGACCAGCAAAGCTATGAAGGCCGACGGAGCATCTATTTCCCGAAATATTTTAAGCAAAACAACCCCATTATCCAGCTCGGCATGGAACTCATGAACCACGACACGATGAAGCAGTACCAGCGGGAAGAGCGGACTATGATTGCGAACCGGATCAAGGCAGAAAAGAGCAGGGTCGATGACCTGCTCACGACCATGAAGCAAGACCGCATTGCGCCCGATGATAACGTCATTCAATTAGGAAAGGAGCTCTGTGAGTATTACGATGAAAAGGAATTCCTGAAATGCAAAAGCATGGGGGAAATCCTGGAGCTCAGCCTTCACATGCTGGTAAAAAAACCGGAGCTATACCGGGAATAAATCAATACAAATAAGCACCGGTTTCAGATTCCAAACGTACTTCGATATGCTCATCAAGGGTAGTGCTCAGCTCAAATCCACTGTAGGTGGCTGAAATCGGGTATCGCGTATGGCTCCTGTTTACCAAAACAGCGGTTTCCACTTTGGCCATTGACACCTGCATCAGAAAGCTGAGGCAATACGCCTGTGTACGTCCGGTATTCATCACGTCATCCACGACAATGACCGGCTTGCCAGCGAGCTGCTCGATGGGCCTATTGAGTGTAATTTCGGATCTTACGGGCCGTGATTTGTCGATACTGATCATGGCACGTTCTACCTGCATCGATCCTCCCAGGGCCACGATTTCATTTTGGATGATCCCGGCCATTTGATCGCCTTGTCCCTCGACCCCCACCAGCACAATTTTTTCCTGCCCGTAGTTATTTTCCACAATCTGGATCGCAATCCGACGGAGGATTTTGTTGATTTTTTCTGCGGAAAGGATTTGTTTCTGCGGATCAGTCATGTTCAGGCACGGGCATTACTTTACTGTCTTTGAAGGTAGAGAGAATGACCATGGTCTGGAGGCCATCCACCACTTCAATTTCACTTACTTTCTCCAACATCAGCTTTTGATAAGCGGCTATGTCAGATGCGATTATTTTCAAAATAAAATCACCCGATCCGGTAATGTGATGGCATTCGATCACCTCCGGCACCTGGTTAATTTCGTTCATGAAAAGGTCTATATTTTTCTTATTATGTCCTTTTAATGTGACCAGTACAAATGTACTGACACCCAGACCCACCCGACTGTTATCCAAACGTGCATGGTAACTTTTGATAATACCTGCATTTTCCAGTTTTTTCACCCGTTCCAGCGTTGGTGCTGGTGACAATCCAATGTCTTTGGATAATTGTGCATTGGTAATCTTAGCATTCATTTGTAGAATTTCTAAAATTTTTCTGTCAGTATTATCCAGCTTAATAATGGTTGAAGTAGTTTTCATTCAAAATAATATTTGCCACAAAAGTAATAAAATTAACGATTGTTCTGTGTTTTTTGTATATATCTCATGAAGATAACAATCTGTTTGTATTATTCACCTTAGTCAGGTGTAAAATTATTTGATCACAATACGTGAAACATGGGCTGTACCTGCAACAGAAATACGTAGAAAATACACGCCTCGCTCTACACCTTGCAAATCAAGTGAAAACGTATTGAGGCCTTCTTCGCCCGTGTGTATGGTTTGATTTATGATCCGACGACCGGATAAATCTATCAATTCAATTGTTGCCGGTGCAACATACGGAAGGACTGCCCTGATCGTAATCATTTGATCGGCCGGATTAGGAAAAGGAGGATCAATCACGGCCACGGTTCCTAAGGTAATACATGCCTCATTGTCAACGGGGAATAGGTCGGCTGTTTCGTAGCTCGTCGTATAAACCGCTACACAAAGGGTAGTGACGGCATTTTTGTGGTACGGAAGATCCGTGGAAAGATGGAACGTATTGGACTGGTTTGGATTGACACGTGCAACCATTTGCTCACGCAGTACAATGCCATTGTCAAGCTCGATTTCAAAATAGAAATTTTCGACCGGTAAATTTCCGTTGTTTTTTAATTCCACCACCAGGTTCACATAATTGGCATCTACTTCTACCGTACGCATGGAGCGTACACGCAAATCCACTTCCGGATAGGCTATCAAAATCGGCATACTCATCGAGTCGAGGCACCCATCTGCGGATTGGACCACCAGGCGTAGATCAAACATGCCCTCATGGGGGAAAGCATATTGTTTTTGCCTGTCAGAACCTATGTACTGCCCGTCCAGAAGCCACTGGGCCAGTGAATCGCCGGTACTTGTATTTTCAAATGCCAGATTCGCTCCTACTACCCCATAATCAGCAGAAAGGACAACGTGTGCTTCAGGTGCCGGGAATATGTCTACTACCCGGGTGATTTCGTACTGGCAACCTGCTTCGGTAGCAGCTCTGAGCCTAATTGTTTTGGCTCCGTGGTTCAAAAATCGCTTTGATACCATACTACCCTCGCCCTGATAGACCCCGTCAAAATACCATTCCAGGCTACGGATCGGATCTTCGGGGCTAATGGAAAGGTCATGAAAGGTGGTAAATTCATTTTCACAACGATCCACCACCGCAAAGTCAGGAACCGCAGGCTGAGCTACATGGACCATCTCCTGATAACTTTCCGTACAAAGATTGGCAGACGTCAGGGTTAATGTAACAGGAAAATCTCCTGATCCCGGATAATCCATTCGTAATGTATCCCCTGTGCCAAGCACACCCCCCATCGACCACATGGCCGACGTATAGGTACCCGGTGTAGCGGTATTTATCAAAACAATCTCTTCACCTGCACATGTTGGCTCATAGGAAAATGAGGGAACAGGCGATTGCAATACCTGAATATCCCGGGTTAGTGTAAAAGTGCAGCCACTTGAGCTCATGACCGTCTCACGTACGGTTACGACTGACTGGTCACTGCCCAGGGCAAGTACCGGGTTTTGCCCGGCTGCTTGCAGAGAGTCGCCAAACTGCCAACTCCAGGAAACAATGTCGGCATCTGTCGCACTGGATAAATCCTGGAAAAATATGGTATCATTTTCACAGACAAGTGAGTGTTGAAAATCAACTATTGGGATGGATGCCACCCTGATCTCCTGCGAAATCGTCTTCGAACAACCATATCCATCGGTAGCCTGTAAACTGACAGGATAAAGGCCTGACTGAGCATATAAATGAGAGGGTTCTTTCAGCAAACTGGTATATCCATCTCCAAAATCCCATTGATAGTCCTGCCCTCCCGTAGATAAATTCGTAAACTGTGTGGAAGTACCCAGACATTCCAGCGAACCCGAAAAATCAGGCACAGGAAGTCCATGGACAAACAAGCTATCCGTAGCCGGTAACGATTCACATCCCGGAATGGAACTGGTGACGGATATTGTTTTTACTCCTGCAGTATAAAAACTAATAGAAGGACTAAAACCAGTCAGAATCGAATCCCCTACATTCCATATATAGGTTAATTTACCATCATAACCGCCATCATCTGTGACATTGGAAATAGAAGCATTATTTCCAACGCATAGATGATTACTATCTAAAGAAAAAACCGGGGTGACTGGTGCCGGATATAGCGTGATCGTGTCTCGTGCCTGGTTCGGACAGCCCGCACTGCTTGTTACATCTAGCCGAACCGGATAGGTTCCGGGACTTCCATATTGATACACCGC
>JAOUOM010000115.1 GCA_029880385.1 Cyclobacteriaceae bacterium
CTTGACCGGTAGTAGTCCTTGTCTTCGTAATAGGCCAGGGCCGCATCGTATTTTTCCCTCCAGTCTGCGCTTTTCCTGATTTTTTGAAATTTACTACACGAACCGGCAAACAAACCGACTACCAAAAAACTGATTAAATATACTGTTCCTCTCATTTGTTAGACTAAAATCACGTGCAAACTTATAATACCCGTGCGTAAAAAACGTGAAACTAACCAAAACCTTGCTATCCCTTTGGTTTTTTTGGTAACGCCTGGGTCGTCGGATTGTCCTTTGGGGTCTGGGACCTTGAAGGGCCAGCACCGCCAGGTGTGCGTGAAGCAGTGCGGGTTTTATGCCGCTGGTGCAGGTTCTCTGGTTTTGTGTAGATATCCTCCAGGGTTGGGCGGATACTGTCCTGCCAGTTAAATCCGTCGAGCCGCTCGACTGACGGTTCCAGTTCATGTGGCGGGATGATTTTTCCTTCAGGCATTTTGAAGACGGTGATGGTAGAAATCTGATTGTTTTTGAAACGGATCGCCATATCACTGCAGAGCAGACGGTTCATGCCCAGCAACACGCTATCGCCTTCGTCGAGCAGGTAAAAAATAGTTTCTCCATTTCCATCTACTTCAATGCGGTACAGGTCATTGTTGTCAAAAAAGGCCGTCATGTTTCGGCCTTTTACCTGATTGAAATGTTTCATGGTATCCTGTGAGATCAAAAAGGAATTTTGATGAAGGACCATTTTTTTTATTTCATTTTCGGCCATCTCCATTTCGATGGTATCGGCAGCAATTTGATTGTCGAGCGTCCACAAAATAGGTGTGCCATACATATAAATAAGGGAATCGTGCAGAAAATAGGCCACCGAATCAGCGAGTCCCTGCAAATTGGACCTGAAAATCCGGATGTCAGGATAGGCCAGGACACGTTTGACAGAGTCATATTCACTTTCGATAGCCACGAGCGTGTCGGCTGCCATATAAAAGGTGTCGGCCTCCATTACACGTTTCATGACGGCATTTCCGTAGATTTTACTGTAGCCCTTTTGTTTGTCATAATAGGCTTCCTGGCCGGTGATGATCAGATCATTGGATTTGTAGGTGAGGATTACATCACCTTCACTTTTGTAATACTTTTTCAGGTCGTCAAAGAACAATTCTTTGCCTTCCAGTATATAATCCGTGGTTTCAATGTGCCCGTCAATAAATTGCGACTGGTCGATAATGGTACGAAATACACCCCCTTGCGAAAGCAGTTCTGTCCCATCCTGATTGGTGATTTCTGTTGGCCCATCGGTATAGGCTACCTTGGTCAGGGTGTTGTATCGGAGCGTATCGGTTTTGAGTGTGAAATCCGGGGAGACAAGAACCACATTGGTCCAAAAAACGGCAATATTTTGTTTTCCGTAAAAAAAACCGGACTTACTGGTTAGCGTGTTGGTCGAATCGATAAGTTTGCCACCCCTTGAATATTCGCCCACCTCCGTTACCATATTATAATCGAGGTGGTCGGTGTACAATCTCCTGTCACCTTTGGCATAGATTACATGTTGCCTGAGAGAGGCCGTTCTGGAATTTCCGTCGTAGGTCAACCGGTCAGCGGTGATCGTTGTACTGTCGTCCACTATCCGGATATGACGAAAAGATTCCATCAGGTTTTGTCCCCTGTAGTAGACAGAACTGTCATTGGTGACGGTGGTGGTTTCCTGCTGAAAAATCACATGATACCACAGAAACTGCACATTTTCGGATTTTCGTCGTTCATTTCGCAGGGTATCGGCATCGTATTTAATTTTCTTCTGTGCCAGCACAGGAACACCGGCAATAAAAATCAAGAATAAAATGAAGGCAAATCGTATCAACTTCTGCTAATTTGGGTCGCAAAACTAATACAATAAACGACGAAACAGGTCAAACACTTGCATGGAACGACGATTAGCGGAACATATTGTCAGCACCAACCTATTCTCGCATCACCATCGCCTGCTGGTGGCCGTTAGTGGGGGAGTTGATTCCATGGTACTGGCTTCGCTGCTCCATACATTGTCTTATCCCATCGGGGTAGCCCATGTCAACTACCGCCTGAGAGGCGTGGAATCGGACGCAGACCGTGACCTGGTTGCCAGTTGGTGCAAAAAGGAACGTATTGATTTTCATTTGCTGGAAACTGATGCGAAACAAGTAGCCGACGAAAACAACGAGGGCATTCAGGTGGTTGCCCGCAGGCTTCGGTATGCCTGGTTTGATGAAGTGGCCCAATCGGAAACGTATGATTTCATTTTGACGGCCCACCATGCCGATGATAATTTTGAAACAGCACTCTATCATTTGGTAAAAGGGACCGGTATCCGGGGTGTGCGTGGTATTTTGCCTAAAAAAAACAGGCTGGTCAGGCCGCTGTTGCCTTTTTCACGCCAGGAAATACTTGAATACGCCAGACAGGCTGGAATCGGGTGGCGCGAGGATGCATCCAATCAGCAATCGGCATACAGCCGCAATTTTCTTCGAAATGAGATTGTGCCGTCCCTTCGAAGGATCAATCCGTCCCTTTCCGAAAATTTTTTCCATACCCATCAGCGCTTTGTGGGTATGGAAATGTTGCTGAATGAAAGGCTGGAACAATTAACCGCCAGGTATGTTTCCATGCAAAACGGCCGTATAACCATAGACGGTAGCTGGGTGGGCAATTCCGCAGCCGATGTTTTATTGCTTCACGAACTGATCGTTGACTATGGTTTTTCTTATCGACAGTCGGTACAGGTGCACGGGGCACTATTCCATACATCGGGTCAATTGTTTTACAGCCGGACGCACGTGCTAAATGTGGATCGACACTCCCTGTTGATTGAGCCCGTCACGGACAAGGAAGAAAGGACGGTGTATGAAATTGACGAGCAAACCACCCACGTCTCCATGGCAGCATTTGACCTGCATGTTGCGTCCGAACGCGTATCTGGTCTTACAATCTCGAAAGATCCTGCCATTGCCTTTCTCGATCTGGATGCACTTCGATTTCCTTTAGTCATTCGGCAATGGAAAAAAGGAGATGTTTTTTGTCCATTGGGAATGCAAAAACATAAAAAAATCAGTGATTTTCTGATAGATCAAAAAGTGCCTGTCGTAGAAAAGAAGAATGTGTTTGTCGTGTGCTCGGGTGAAGATATTTGTTGGGTGGTGCTACCGCATTGATGACCGCTACAAGCTGCAGCCCGACAGCCAGCGGTCGCTGGTAATCGAAAAAAGGCGATAGCAGACTTGTTGTAATTTGTTTTTTCTATTGCCTATTGGGTTGTAGCTTTGACCCTTGGAAATTTGAAACTTAAAATCATAAAAACATCATGAAAGTAACCGTAGTGGGAGCGGGTGCCGTAGGGGCGACCTGCGCTGAAAACATTGCCAGAAAACAACTTGTGGAAGAAGTGGTGCTACTCGACATCAAGGAAGGGCTGGCCGAAGGCAAAGCCATGGACATGATGCAATGCGCTACGCTTACCGGGTTCGATACCAAAATCATCGGTTCGTCCAATGACTATGCAGCCACGGCCGATTCAAGTGTGGTCGTCATTACGTCGGGTATTCCGCGCAAACCAGGCATGACCCGTGAGGATCTGATCGGTACCAATGCAGGTATCGTTAAAACTGTCACGGAAAACATCCTGAAATATTCGCCTAACACGATTCTGGTCGTAATCAGTAATCCCATGGATACGATGACGTATTTGTCTGCCAAATCCAGTGGTCTGCCCAAAGAGCGAATCATAGGTATGGGTGGGATTTTGGACAGCAGCCGCTTCAAGTTTCGCCTGAGTGAAGCCATCGGGTGCTCTCCAAACGACGTTCAGGGGATGGTCATTGGGGGTCACGGCGATACGACCATGATACCCTTGATCCAGCATGCTACCTACAACAGTTCTCCCGTGACCAATTACCTCACTCCAGAGCAACAGGCCTATGTCGTGCAGGAAACCATGGTAGGGGGTGCTACGCTAACCAAACTGATTGGCACATCTGCCTGGTATGCACCGGGAGCTGCGGGTGCATTTCTGGTAGAGAGTATTGTGCGCGACCAGAAGAAACTTTTCTCCAGTTGTGTCTACCTGGATGGTGAATATGGCCAATCGGATATCTGCATCGGTGTACCGGTAGTGGTCGGAAAAAATGGATGGGAAAAAATCATCGAGTTTGACCTGAGCGCAGATGAAAAAGAGAAATTCAATGCCAGTGCAGAGGCTGTCCGCAAAATGAACAGTGTACTGGTAGACATGAAGATGGTTTGAGAAAATAAAGGAGCTATACAGATATAAAGCCATCCATTTGGGTGGCTTTTTTTGGTTTTAGCCGATGCGTTTTTTACGCAAATAACCCTTACCGTTTAGATCGGGAAAAGAGGGGTTAAGTTTAAATTACAGGGGTTATGTCATCTTCTGCTTGTGTATCCTTTCATTATGGCGTAGATTTTGAAAATTTTAAACCAAAATCAATGAACAAAGGAATAACAACCCGCCTGAGCATCATGATGTTTCTCCAGTTCTTTATCTGGGGAGGATGGTTCGTAACACTCGGAACCTTCCTTGGCAACAATCTGAACGCCACAGACGGCCAGATAGGCCAGGCATTTTCAACCCAATCGTGGGGAGCCATTATTGCCCCTTTTATTGTCGGGCTTATTGCCGACCGCTATTTTAATGCAGAACGTATTTTGGGTGTGATACACCTGATCGGGGCAGGCCTCATGTATATGTGTGCCAATGCGACGGATTTCAATGACTTTTATCCTTATTTGCTCGCCTATATGGTGCTGTATATGCCGACATTGGCACTGGTCAATTCGGTCGCATTCAGGCAAATGGACGATCCCAGTAAGGATTTCTCGAAAATAAGGGTTTGGGGCACGCTTGGCTGGATCATTGCCGGACTCGTCATTAGCTTCGTATTTGGCTGGGATTCCAGGGAAGCGATTGCCAACGGCATGTTGAAAAATACATTCTTGATGGTGGCAGTTGCCTCGGCACTGCATGGCCTTTTGAGCTTTACACTGCCCGCCACGCCGCCGGCAGGAGCTAACAGCGAGAGAAACTCACTCGGCCAGATTTTGGGGCTCGATGCCCTTGGTTTGCTGAAGGACAAAAACTTTTTTGTGTTTTTTCTTTCATCGGTACTGGTCTGTATTCCACTGGCTTTTTATTACCAGAATACCAATCCGTTTTTGTCGGAAATCGGCCTGGCAAATCCCACCGGAAATATGACCATTGGTCAGATGTCGGAAGTGTTATTTATGTTACTTCTTCCGATTTTCCTCAAAAGGTACGGAATCAAAAAAACCTTGCTCTTTGGTATGCTGGCCTGGGCCGTCCGTTACGTCCTTTTTGCCTATGGTAATGCAGATTCGCTTGTTTTTATGCTGCTGATCGGGATTGCCCTTCATGGTATCTGTTATGATTTTTTCTTTGTGACGGGCCAGATTTATACCGACTCCAAAGCAGGAAAAGAATACCAGAGTTCGGCACAGGGAATGATCACATTGGCCACCTATGGAGTGGGGATGCTGATTGGTTTCTGGTTTGCCGGTATGATCTCGGATTATTACAAATCCGGTGATGTGCATCAATGGACAATGATCTGGCTGTTGCCTGCTATTTTTTCTGTGGGCGTATTTGTGTTTTTCTTTGCGACCTTTAAAAATGAAACTGTAGAATACGAAAAATAATCAATAATGGGAAAGAGAATTAGATTAGGAATGATGGGGGGAGGATCAGACTCCCTGATTGGAATTGTACACCGGATCGCCGCCTACATGGGTGAGCAGTATCAGTTGACCGGAGGGGTCTTTATAGTTGACTATGAAAAAAGTGTGGAGTTTGCCCGTGAGCTCGAACTCGACCTGTCGCGTACGTACCCAACGATCGACGATTTTATTGCAGGTGAAGCAGCACTGGATCCTGCCGATCGCATTGAAGTAGTTACGATTGCCACTCCCAATTTTTTGCATTACAGCATGGCCAAGAAGCTTCTGGAAGCCGGCTTCCATGTAATTTGTGAAAAACCCGTAACAACCTCTGCCGATGAGGCTGTGGATTTGCTCAACCTGGTGGAGAAAACGGGAAAAATATTTGCCGTTACCCATACCTATACGGGCTATCCAATGGTACGTCAGCTCAAGTCCATGGTACAATCCGGTGTGTTGGGAAAAATCCATAAAGTGGACGCCCAGTATTACCAGGGGTGGATCAACCCGGTCATCCATGATAAAGAAAAACGAAAGGCTGTCTGGCGACTGGATCCTGCAAAATCGGGAATTAGCTGCTGTATGGGTGATATCGGCGTACATGCGTTCAATATGATTGAATACACCACCGGTTTGCGTGTCGAAAAGGTACTTGCTGATCTGGATACCCTGTACGACGACAATGCACTTGATGTGGATGGTACTTCACTGATTCGCCTGACAGGAGGTGTCAAAGGCGTCATTCGTGCCAGCCAGATTGCTACCGGCGAGGAAAACAATATCCAGGTGGCTGTATATGGCGAGAAGGGTGGATTACGCTGGGAGCAGGAAAATCCTAACTATCTCTATTACCTCACCGAAGATAAGCCACTTCAGGTACTCAAGCCAGG
>JAOUOM010000116.1 GCA_029880385.1 Cyclobacteriaceae bacterium
TCCGACTGTCGATGATGGTCAGCCCACCCTGTCGCCGGTTCGTTCGCGGCAGTCTTTGGTGCGATGGTGCAGGATGACTTTCCAGAAAGGGGAACGTGTGAGTACGAGTATTCCTTTGGTCTTAAGGTTATTTACGGTACGTTTGAATGGCTTCAGACTGCCAGGCAGGCCCGCGACCTGGATGGCGTACTCAAAATGCATACGTCGCGTTTCTTCCCTCATGCACGGATTGCCATAGAGGATGCCCTGTCCGTCATTTTTAATAATCAGTCGTATGGTAGGGTTTTGAGGAGAGTTTTTGCGCTTGTTTGCTTCTTTTGCCATTTTCAGGTTGGCAGTGGTTGTCTTTGAGGCGGGCAGTCCCTTTTGCTTTTGCGCCATGCATGTGAGGCAAAAAAATAAGGCAATTACTGTCAGAAACGACTTCATGGGTGCTTTTTTGGTGACTGTTTCGAAGTTAAGGGAATTTGAAGTTTTCACATAAAATATGCGCGCTTCCGCTGATTCTTTTTAAAAGGCCGGGTAGCCGTGGTGCGGCCGGGAAATAGCAGGCTCCTGTTTTTTATTCTTCCATATCTTTGTCACCAGATGAAGCAATTAATTAGTTTTTTTCTCCGGTATGTACCCCGCAAATACCTCCAGTTGGTCAGTCATTACGTGCTAAAAGTGATTTCCCTGTTTTATAGGGGAAATGCAGTTATCTGCCCCGTATGCGATTCCGGTTTTCGGAAATTTTTACCCTATGGACGCGTGGGGCGGTCCAATGCCCTATGCCCCAATTGCCTGTCGCTGGAGCGTCATCGCCTGATCTGGCTCTACCTGAAAAGGCAGACTTCCTTTTTTGAAAAGCCTGCACGGATGCTTCATATTGCTCCCGAACATTGCTTTATTTCCCGCTTTGATGCCTTGCCAAACCTGGACTACCTAACCGGTGATATTGAATCACCGCTTGCAAAAATCAAAATGGACATCCATGCCATTCCGCTTGATGATGCTTCTTTTGATATTGTTTTTTGCAATCACGTGTTGGAGCATGTACGCGACGACCACCAGGCATTGAGCGAAATTTACCGTGTCCTGCGACCAGGAGGGTGGGCTATCCTTCAGGTACCGTTTTTTTATCCCCTGCCTGACAAAACCATTGAAGACCCGGAAATTACTGACCCGAAAGAACGTGAAAAACTTTTCGGACAGGACGATCATGTCCGTAAATACGGAACGGACTATGCCGAGCGACTTCAGAAAGCAGGTTTTGAACTGAAGGAAAACTTTGCTCAAACCCTCACCAGTGAAGAAGTTGCGTTTTATGCCCTCGATGCGCAAGAGGTATTGTATGTGGTGGAAAAACGTTGACCTTATTGGTAAAAATTATGCCGAAAGGCAAAATCAGGACCTTTTTTTCGCACATGTACCCGCCAGAAGGAATGTAAAAATCCCAGGCCATAGCCCGTTAATTGTACATAGGCCGATGCAATAGACAGAAAGGCTACCGATAACTGTCGTGTTGCCCTCAGGCTATCGGCCAAAATGAGTAGCGGGTAGAGGGCCAGCAAGCCGCCAAGGTGCACAAACCATACCGTACTGGTCAGGAGGATCAAGTGATACACAAGAAAAGCAACGGGCATCAGGTGAACGGCTTTGAGCGATCGCGGGTGTAGCTGCCCCAGTACTATCCGGGCCATGCCGCTATTGTATACCTGTTTGTAAAATTGACGCAGCGTCGCACGTCGTTTATGAAAGACCCAGGCACCCGGGATAGGCACGGAACAATAACCACTGTTTTCCAGACGTAGGCTAAGGTCGATATCCTCTCCAAACCGAAGACTGGAGAAGCCGCCTAGCTGGTCAAAGACCTCTTTTTTCATGCCCATATTGAAACTACGGGGTTTGAATTTCTCCAGGGAAGCCTTTTTCCCACCCCGTATACCACCCGTTGTGAAAAAGGATGTCATGGAATAGCCGATGGCTTTTTGAATGGGGGAAAAGGAGGGATGTGTGGCATCAGGCCCGCCGAAGGCATCCACATCTGGATTTAATTCCAGATAGTTTTCGATTGCGTGAAAATAGCCCTCCGAAAGCAGGCAATCGGAATCCAGGAAGATCACCCATTGGCCACGGGCATGCGATGCTCCAAAATTTCGCGTTGGGCCTGGTCCTTCATTGGGTTTGATGAAATAGGAGACCGGCAATTTGGCTGTATATTCCGCTACCGTTTCTGCCGAAGGGAGTGTGGACCCATCCTCCACAATCAGGAGTTCGTAATCGGTAAATGACTGTCCGCAAAATGAGTCCAGCAACTCGCGGATTTCCGCAGGACGGTTATAGACCGGAACAATGACCGAATACTTAGGCATTGCGTTTTTCGGCAATCAGGTAATCGCTTTTGTTGGGATTGTTTTGGATGGTCATTTCAGCCAGGAAACCCGTTAAAAATAACTGGACACCCACCAGCAAGGCAATCAAAGACAGAAAAAACAGGGGTTGCTCCACGACATCCCGTACGGGCTGTTGATGGTACTGCCTGTACAGTTTGTCACCAATGATAAAGGCCGTAATGCCAAACCCGGAAAGGAAAGACAGGGTGCCGAGCGAGCCAAATAAGTGCATGGGGTTTTTACTAAACCGTGTCATAAAGGTGATGGACAGCAAATCCAGAAACCCCTTGATATAGCGTTCAAACCCAAATTTTGTCTTCCCGTATTTTCGGGCGTGATGTTCTACCACACGTTCTCCTATCCGGGTATAGCCGTTCCATTTTGCCAGCATTGGAATGTAGCGGTGCAATTCACCATAAACCGTGATGTTTTTTACAAGCTGGTTTTGATAGGCTTTTAACCCGCAGTTGAAATCATGTAGCCGTATGCCGGATACCACACGGGTGATGTAGTTGAAAAAACGGGAAGGAATGGTTTTTTCGAGGGGGTCGTGACGTCTTTTTTTCCATCCGGACACGAGTTGCCAGCCCTCTTCGCGGATCATATGCACGAGGCCGGGTATTTCGTCGGGGCTATCCTGCAGGTCAGCGTCCAGGGTAATCACTACTTCGCCCCGTGCTTGCTGAAACCCTGTATGGAGGGCAGCCGATTTGCCATAATTGCGGGTAAATCGGATGCCCACCACATCCGGGTCTTTATCGGAGAGTTCGCTGATGATGTTCCATGATCCGTCTGTGCATCCATCATCGATCAGGATTATTTCCCCTGTCAGCGCATGCTGATCCAGCACACGACGTATCCATGCATGAAGTTCGGGAAGGGATTCTTCCTCGTTGAATACGGGTATAACCAGCGATACATTCTTTTCAAATTTCCCCACGTAATATTATATCATTTCCGGACGGCCTTTTTTTGTAAAAGCCGACACAATTAGCGATAGGATAACGGTAATCAATACCCCGCCCAGGAGGCCAAAAATAAACATGGCAAGTGGACCAGTGAAAAAGCCTGACATTTCCATAGCCTGCTCGATTTGCGCATCGCTCATGCCTCTTTTTTCCATCTCCATTTGTTGGATGTCTTTGATGGTGTCCATGTAGGCGGGATTGATAATGGTCACATAAAGATAGGTGAATGACGAGGACAAAAAGGCTGATACAGCCCCCATCCAAAAGCCAATACCGACACCCTGCCCATATTCCATAAATCCGTCCCCATCAGATTTATATTCGCGGTGCGCCAATATCAACAGTGCAATACTGACCAAAAAACCAATAGACGAAAGTGCTTTGTTGCCTACCTGGCCGCTAAAATCGATGGCAATAAACAGAATAATGCTTGCGAGGCCGGCGATCAATCCCCATTTGATGCCCGTACTCATTGTTGACGGTGAATTTTGTTCTTCCATGACAGTTAATTTTTGGGTTTACTCCTTAAAAGTATGGATAACACGGGGGTTATGAACAATCCCACCAGTATTTTTTTGACACTTGTGACAAGGATCAGGTGGTTGGTAGTGGTCTGTCGGATGGCTTCTTCCTGAGCCAGGTACTGTGCTTCACCAAATTGTTCTTTGTACAGATCGGCGCGTTGCTGCAGGTAGGCCATAGCGGTTGCTTTGTAGTCGTCGAGCAGGTTGCCGTCAAAGTAAAAATACAGGTATAGAAAGGCAATAAATAATGCAATGGCCAGTGTGTATACAAAAAAACCAATGGTCATTCCCTGCCAGAAATGCAGGACACCGCCATTGGTGTATTTTTTAAATTCATTGATGGAAAAAAAGATAAATACGCCAAGAAGGATCAGGTCGAAAAACAATTGGTTGATGTCAGTAAACGGATTACTTCCCATCCGACCCGAAAGGGCAAACAGCGTGCAGATGAAAACACCGGCAGCCAACGAAAATTTAAATGTGCCTCGGATCATGAAATCAGTTTTTTGTCCAGGTGGTAGTGTCGTCCGTTGATGACCCCCATGCATTGGCCGCGAAGATCACTGCCAAACAGGGGAGTGTTGTGGGATAATGACGCATTGCTGTCTCTATCCAGTTTCCAGATTGAATCCAGGTCAAAAATGGACAAAACCGCATCATTTCCTTCTTCGATTGTGACAGGATCAAGTCCCAAGATCCGACGAGGGCCGGATGTCAGTTTTTCCACGGCAAGGTCGAAGGGAAGTTCGCTTCCCAGCGAAACCAGTTGGGAAAAGACCGTCTGAAGGCTGATCGCCCCGGCCGTTGACAAATCAAATTCAAGGTTTTTGTTTTCGGTGTCCTGTGGCTGGTGGTCACTGGTGATGGCATCAATGGTACCGTCTTTCAGGCCTTCGATTAGTGCCTGCCTGTCCGATTCCGTACGAAGGGGGGGCATGAGTTTGAAGTTGGGATCAAAACCACCCAAATCCTGATCGGTGAACACCAGGTTATGGATGGGGACATCACACGTCACACGCAGGCCCTGTTTTTTTGCATTTCGGATTTTATCAATGGCTTCATGCGTCGAAATGCTGCCAAAGTGGATTCTGCCACCGGCATAGCCAAGGAGGGAAAGGTCGCGCTCCACCATGATCGATTCGGCCACGGCGGGAATGCCTTTCATTCCCAGTAGTGTGCTTTGAATGCCCTCGTGCATTTGCCCGTATTTTGACAGGTGGACGTCCATGGGGCGGTTGATCACGAGGCCATCAAATGCAGCGGTGTATTGAAGTGCTTTTAGTAAGAGTTCGGAATTGTGGATCGGGTGCGTCCCATCCGAGAATGCCACGGCTCCCGCATGGTGCAGATCCAGTAATTCGGCCAGATGTTCCCCATCGCCTTTTACGCTGAGGCCCCCTATGGGTCGGAGGCGTACGACATGCTGTGCGGCTCGTGACAGGAGGTATTCTATGCCACTTTTTGAATCAATGTACGGGATGGTATTTGGCATCACGCACACATCGGAAAAGCCACCGCGCAGGGCAGCGTTCAGGCCCGAGGCAATGGTTTCTTTGTGCTCCATTCCCGGATCACAAAAGGAGCTTGATAAATCCATCCATCCGGGGGTCATGGTCATGCCCTTCAGGTCAATGCCCTGGCCGGTGCCATCACTTTTTTTGATTTTCTGAATTTTGCCTTCGGAAATCTGGATATCAGCGAGTGACTGATGAAAGGAAGATGCCCGGTCAATGATGCGGACATTATGTAGATTCAGATTCATAAAAACCTGGCCAGTAGGATTTCTGCAAATAAAAACATCAGGGCCAAAATTAACGCATATTTCCATAAACTTTCCCCAGACAGATCAGAATATAACGGGTCTTGAAATTGCAGGGTGTTGGCGTAATCAACGATCGACACGTGTTCATGCCGCCCGGCCAGTTCGGTTAGTTCTGACTGGCTGTACGTGTCGAGTTGTGATTCCTGTTTGGCATAATTCAGCGCAAATTCCTGCAAGGTATCTGTGGTGGATGTCAGCGAATAAAATCCGGGCAAAAGGTTGGACGGGGGTAGCTCCAGGGTCATTCGCGAGCCGGAAAAGTGAACATTGGGGATAAAACTTTCATTGCTTCCCGTAATGGTCAATTGCTCCCTGCCCGGCTGTGTGGTTGTTTCCAGTTCGAGAACGCGCTGGTCAGTCCGGTATGCCAGTGGCCGGTTTATTGCGGCACTGGTTTGGGCGATTCGGTAGAATAGCGGCACAAACAACGAATGAGTCGGCAGTTGTGTGTAGTTTTCATTTAGCGGGCAACCCAAAAAATAAATGGTAGCCCCCCTGCGGTAGCGGGTAGTCAATACCGGCGTCCCAAAATCTGTTTTCAGCAGGGCCACATCGTAGGAAGGTGGTGAAAATTTGATTTTCACTTTCGGTAGTGCCGGCGTACTGTTTTTCTTTACAAATACATCCTGAAATAACGGATCGTTCAGGTCTGGCATTTGAAGTGCGGAAAAAACCGTATCCTTCCGATAAGTCAGGGATCCGCCGGTGAGGGTACTATATGCGTCCGGTTCTACATCTTCGGCAGGCAAAATGAGGATATCGGTGGGAGCCATGGAGCCAAGATAGGAAGGGAGGGACGTCAGCTCATTAAGGATAATGAGGTCAGACTCATCCAGACGCGGATAATCGATGGATTGC
>JAOUOM010000117.1 GCA_029880385.1 Cyclobacteriaceae bacterium
CGGAAGTGCGCAGGATGGTGTTATGGGTTTGCATGTTGAACTGAAAATTTTCATTTTCGGTTAAAAGCCGGGCATTTAATGATGCAGGTGTACTGGCATTGGCCATACCCTGATAGTATTTAAGGCGAAATCCATAGGTAAGCCCCTCTTCAGGTACTGGCGATGCATATCCGATTCCGTATTCCCTGAAATAATTGGCAGACATCCCTAAATTTTTGGCATCCACGGTCTGCCCGATAAACGTACCATTCCCATTCCAAAACCATTCAAGCAGACTTTTCGGATAGGTTACATCAACTTCCATGCGCTCATTTGCAAAGACACTGAAAGCAGATCCTTTGTAAAAGCGGTATCCAAAATGAAACAGGTTGACGTTCACATTGGTACTTACCAGATTGTTTATGGTCAGTTTATTCAGGGCGTTTTGAATATCCATTTGGTTGACGCCTGTTTCATCTTTGTAAATGATATCCCGGTAAGAAAAGTGGTTATTAAAATAGACATTGACACCGGAAATAACCGGCAGCCCTATAAATACTCTTCCGTGGGGAAAATAGGCAGGATTGTAGGAAGTATTTTGAAACGTGCCATTGCGCAAATGATAAAAAGCAATCCCATGTTGAGCCCGTGTAAAGGTCAGGGTGCTGAAGAATAAAAGGAATATGGTAATTGATTTTTTCACTGCTGCAGGTCAAGTCGTCCTAGTACTGATAATTTAACGGTAAGATAATAGCGGGCTAAAAATTTCGGATAAATCTCTTGTGAGTTAAGTGTTTCGGGTGTTCGCAGCCGCATGGCCAGCCGGACTTTTGATGCACTGTTCAATGCCAATATGCCGGCACTGGACAGGGGTATGTCGGCTACGTTTACCTCCGGTTCATTTGCGATGTACTTGATATTAAGAAAGGGTGTTGCCATTACTTTTGTATCCAGTACTTCATGTAAAATGGAATCATTTGCATCGAGGAGCTGCAGGTCAAGGTATGTACTGAAGGGCAAAAGGTTGACAGTCACGACACGCATCACGACTGAATCTACTACATCCAGTTTAACGCCACCTCCCAGGTCAAAGTCCTGTGATCGCTCCAGATTGATCAGCTTCATCGCCATTGGGATACGTACCTCCAGGTCTGCCGTGATGGTAGACCCTCCGGGCACAAAAAAGTTTTCTGTTCCGGCTCCCCCCGGGTTTGAAACGCCCGTAATACTCAGTCCAATTGATTCGG
Source organism: Cyclobacteriaceae bacterium (assembly GCA_029880385.1). Classification (GTDB taxonomy): domain Bacteria; phylum Bacteroidota; class Bacteroidia; order Cytophagales; family Cyclobacteriaceae; genus JAOUOM01. The sequence continues at coordinate 1,227 of JAOUOM010000117.1, forward strand.
GATTGTTCCCCAACACTTTATTTAAGGTGGAATTTCCGCCGTTAATGCTATGTTGCGTTACGACGGATTGCCCCACCTGATCCATTCCCGGAGCATTGATTACCTGAAAGGCGGAGGTGATTGCACCGCCGAGATAGGTGTAATCGATCAACCCGGTCGTATCGTTTGTTTTCATCCCATAAATTCCACCATAATTTACGCCAAGCGGAATCCCTATTTCGTTTTGGAATGTGAGGTTAATTTGGGGGTTTTGAAATTCGATGGATGCATTTCCTCCCAACTGATCAAAAAAACCAAAGTTCATCATTTGGTTCGATATCTGGACTGTATCCTGACCAAAGTAGCCATAAATGACCTGGAAAGTCTGGTTTTGAAAGGCTACCGTGATGGTCACCTGTTGACCCGGGGCTATGGTTTGTCCCTGAAGGATATTGATCGTACCGGAGAAAACCACATCATAGGAATTGTTTGTACCACTCTGGGCAAATGAAGAAATGTAGCCTTGCAGTGATTTTATAGCAGTAAAAGGTGCCGTATTCGTTACACTTCCGGAAAAACTGATCGGTGCGTTTGCAGCATTTACCGAGTTGGGCATGATCAGTGAGAAATCGATTTGTGAGGCTATACCCGAACTGACGGTCACCACCAAATCCCCGGTATCGTGATTGACTTGCGTGATTCGTTCGCCATTTGTTGCACTATAAAATAAGGAAAAGGTAGTTGGCGTAATACTTAATGTGCTATTAACAGGGGCCGGCGTGGCTACGGATGGAATAGCGACGGTACCTGTTCCGGAAATATTTGGGATACTTATGAGATCGGAAGTAGACGTGTAGCTGAAGTTATCTGTGTAGACTAATGATAGCAGGGTGGTTTCCGGGTCTTCCTCAATCACGAGCGTTGAATCGCCAATTTCATCAATCAACTCACGAAGGGTATAGGTGAATTCACCCAGGGGTAAGGCCACAATACTTCGAATAGGGGGCTTTTGGATATCCTTGAAATCCAGCTCGTTTATGTTACATCCTGTCAGTAAAAGCAACAAGCCGAAACCGAACGTCACAATTTTTTTCATATTCATACACTGTTAAGCCATCGGAATTTTCAACTGGTGTTGAAAATTAAATCCTTCTATGCCCTGTAAACCACCTGTATGCAGCAGAATTAGCCTGCTGCCTTTTGCAATTTGGTCATTATTAATCATATCCCAAACGCACAAAAACATCTTTCCCGTATAAACCGGATCAAGTAAAATATTGTTTTCTTTTCTAAAATTAAGAATAAATTGGATCAAATATGGATTAAATTGTCCATATCCACCAAAAACATGGTCATCAAAAGTCTTAAAATTGGAAAAAAAGATATTTTCCCTTGTTAAAAGTGCGTTTGCCTCCCGATGCACCCAGGCACCCTTGAGTGCGGATACCCCCCATAACTGTTTTCGTCCATCCAGTCCGGAAGCTAGCCCGGCAAATGTGCCGCCGGTTCCCATGGCGGTTACCAGGATGTCAAAGTCAATTTCGATTTCATCCACAATTTCGCGACAGCCCTGTATCGCCAGGTGATTGGTGCCTCCTTCGGGTAACACATAGGCGGTTGACGGTATGCCCCCGGGCATATCCAGGTCGGTTTTGTACTGCCTGAATTCCTGACGTGATACAAAAAGCAACTTCATGCCATTTTCCGCTGCTTTTCTCAGCGTGGGGTTACTGGCCGGGTGGAGCTCGTCACCCCGGATTATCCCGATGGTGTGAAAATCAAAAATCTTTCCCGCTGCCGCAGTGGCCGCAATGTGGTTGGAGTATGCCCCGCCATAGGTGACGAGGGTGTCTTTGCCCGATTCCCTGGCTTCACGCAGGTTGTATTTTAATTTACGCCATTTATTTCCCATGATTTCCGGGTGCGTAAGGTCGTCGCGCTTTATCCAGATCTCGATTTCCCTGCTTTCGAGTAGCGGATGTCGAAGTGGGACAAGGGGCGTGTTTGCGACAGGTAGTTGCATAACGACAAGTATAGGTATTTTTGCCCCATGGAAGAATTTAATGGCCCCGAATTGGAAGATGAACTGTATGAGCATTACCGGCTGGTAGCTGATCCCAAACAAATGTTGTTGCGGATAGATAAATTCCTGATGGATCGACTGCCAAATGTGACCCGAAATAAATTGCAGGAAGGCATTCGTGAAGGAAACGTACGGGTAAATGGGGAAATGGTAAAACCAAACCACAAAGTTCGCCCCGGCGATGTGATTACCGTGGAGCTACCCGAACCCCCGCGTGATACGGACATTGTTCCGGAAAATATCCCACTGGATATTGTTTATGAGGATGATTATCTGCTGGTTGTCAACAAACCAGCCGGCATGGTGGTCCATCCGGCCTATCAAAACTGGTCGGGGACGCTGGTCAATGCATTGACCTGGCATTTTCAGCAATTACCCGTGATGCCGGGCAATGACGGTCGTCCCGGACTGGTTCACCGGATAGACAAAGACACTTCCGGCCTGCTGGTGATTGCCAAGACAGAAAAGGCAATGACCGGACTGGCCCGACAATTTCATGACCACTCCATTGAGCGCACCTATATTGCTCTGGCTTGGGGATTGTTTGAAGAGCCGGAAGGCACCATCGATGTGTTTTTGGGCCGGAGTATGAAAGACCGGCGGATCACAACGGCTTTTCCCAAAGCGGATTTTGGCAGGAACGCCATTACGCATTACAAGGTACTCAAAGATTACCGGTATGTGAGCCTGCTCCAATGCAACCTGGAAACCGGCCGCACCCATCAAATCCGTGCCCACCTCAAGTATTTGGGACATCCGTTGTTCAATGACGCCACCTATGGTGGTGACCAGGTGGTAAAAGGAACCGTTTTTACCAAGTACAAGCAATTTGTTCAGAATTGCTTCAAGGTATTGCCCCGCCAGGCCTTGCATGCCCGTACCCTTGGGTTTATTCATCCCATAACGAAGGAAAAAATGACGTTTGATTCAGAGTTGCCGGATGATTTTAAAGACCTTCTTGCCAAATGGGAGCATTATTGTAATTACACCCATGAGGAATAAGCCTAAAAAAACAGTTGGTAGAAATTATACAATCCCATGGATAGCAGGATGATTCCGGGTACTTTATGCACAAGAAACGGATTATCCGCTACCTTCTGAAAACGGTTGCCGAGCAGGTCTACGGATATCATCAGGGTAAAAGTGCCGAGACTGATCCCCGAAACGTACATCCAGAAATTGAATCCGTCGAGTTGTATCCATCCATTGAGATCCAAATAGGTGGTGACCGATAGCCAGTAGGGGATTGTCAGGGGATTGAGCAAGCCCAGCATGATCCCTTTTCTGAAGCTCATCCGTTTGCGAACCGTTTCGGTAGATTTGAACGATTTGGACGTAACTTTTGAAAAGAGGTTGCCTAATCCAATGACGACAAGCACTGTGGCCGTGACAAACTGGAAGTAGTGCGTGAGATTGGGGTTTGAGGTGAGGTATTGCTGAAAATAAACTGTCACACCCGAATACATAAACTCCATGATGGCTGCTCCTAAGCCGAGCGATAGTGCGGCTTTGCGATGGCCCTGTATCGATAATTGCATGACAGAAACATTGATCGTGCCAGGAGGGATTGACCCAAGGAAACTGACCAACATGGCTACCAGGAGTACTTGAATAAATATCATTTTGCTTTCATTTGATTGTAATGCCGTATTTCCCGGATTTTTTGCAGGCCTTTGCGAAAGGACCAGCTTGTGTGTCCACGAAGCTGGTTTTCCCGGCTGATTTGCCCCAATTTTTGTAAGTGCCAGATAATGTCCCTGTAGGCTTTCCAGAGCGGGTAGCCCGGCTGATAAATATGTCCTGGTTCGGCCCCTGCGCCATTTAATTCCACTATTTTAAAATTCTCACCCTTTCGTAGGTCCTCAAACGATGCACAGCGCAGGTCGTATCGGCCAAAATAAAATTCCGGTATTTGTTTTGACAGGGCATCAAAAACCCGATTGATTTTTTAGTCTATTTCCCTGGCGGCATTTAGAAATGTCGTGCCGCGACAGTGGTTGCCAATTCCTTCGATGATACGCTTTTCCCCTTTTTGGGGAATAGTGCGCAGCAGGTCACGGTAAAACGCAGAGTCAAAATCAAAGGTCAGTAATGCCCTTGAATTTTTTTCTAACAACATTTTTACCGTTGAGGTTCCATCGCCAACCACACTCAAAAAACCTTTTTGCACGATGGAGGTAACCCGGCCGTTTGGCTCATGTGGCCTCCGTACATAAAATACGCCCAGCTCTATCGGATAATCAACAAATTCCTGCAGGAGAAAGGGGACGCGGATTTTTTGCAGGTAGTCCTCCAATTGCCGCTCGTCATTGATGCGCTCCACCATCCAGCCCCGCTCACCAATGTTTGGTTTGAGGATAAAGGGATAGCGAAGGCCTTTTGCTCTTACAAAACCGGCAATTTCGTCGGCCGTAGTGCCCGACGGAAATCGCTGGGTGACGGGAAGGTAGTGTGGCGGGATGAGGTCGTAAATGTCGGACTTGGATTCCCCGAGCATGCCCCCGAAATCGAGGGATGGGTTGGCCGATGTAAAAAAGAATACGGCACGGGAACGCACCATTTGCCACAGAAAAACGAAAAAAACAGGAAAATAAAGGACATTGAACGGCCAATATTCGAACCGGCTCACCCTGAGCCAGGTTTTTTTCCAGTTGTCCATGTTATTTCAGGATTGGCTTTGGTAACGCACCGTGGAACTGGCCACACCAAAATGGGGCGGTAGTTTGATCCCGGTATCCAGTGCGCGTGTGCCAATTTTGATCAGTGCCATGTGGTGAATGGCATGTTCGATATTGTAGGCCAACTCCCGGTAAAAACTCGACGGGATCTTTTCTGTGCCCTCTTCGTCCAGTGTATAGTTGGCCAGCAGGTCGAGCGGAAAATCCTCCTGATGCTTGTCGAGAAATACCTGGATGGAGTTGCTGACACGCAGGGCCAGGCTGGGGTCGTTTTCGATTTCCTTGTCATGCTTTCGATCGTCGTAATTGATGGCGGACAGGTGCGCACCATCCATCAGGCAAAGAAAAAACTCCAGGGTATGGCGAATGTGCTGGCCGATGGAGGATTGGCTCAGTACGTCTAAGGGTTTTTTGAACGCGACATCATCAAGCTGGTGAATGACATCATCAAGTTGTGTAAGAAGATTTTTGGCAGATATATGTAAATCCATGATAAAAAATATTGCCCAAAAATAAGGCATTCGCTAAAATAAACCACGGAAAGAACCGGCATCAGCACCGGGAT
>JAOUOM010000118.1 GCA_029880385.1 Cyclobacteriaceae bacterium
TATAAAGGTCAATCAATTCTTCATTTTCCTTGACATAAGCAGAGGCCATTTGCACCATCTGTTTTCGGGCGTCTTTATCTGTCGAGAGTATATTCACGATTTCCAGGGTGTTGGCATTGAAGGTGACAGCCAAAACAAACCCAATCATCAACAGGAGGATTTGGATGGTTCGTTTGTACCAGCCGGTTACGCGTTCCATGGTATCGTCAAACCATTTTTCAAGCAGTCCTTTGAATTTGACCAGGTCATTTTGCGCATCGCTCAAAAGCGAGACAAGATGTTCACTGGTTTCACCCCGAAACAGGGGTGTATCCACTGCATAGCGCTGGAGCAATAGAGTGATGCCCGCTACTTTCTGGGCATCATTTCCTGTCGGATCTTCCAGAAGTCGTCGAATAGCTTCCAATTGGTCTTTGGTGGCCGAGTGGCTGGTCAGGGCTTTTGTGACTTTTTCAAGATCGGTATTGCCATCGAGTCCCTCTTTTTTGAGCATTTCCAACAGTGCTTTTGAGAAATTGGCAGCACTGATATACGATGGTTTGGAAAAATACCTGCCAGCTGCCAGGTACTTGATGTTAGGTTGTTGGTAAAAGTGATCTAGGACGGCTCCTTTAGTAGGAACGATAAACTCTACCACACCTCTTCCCAGGCTCTCCAGAAAGAGGAAGATTTTAGTATTGAATAAAAAGCCTTTTTTTCTTTGCGGCTCATCTTCGAGCATCCGGGCAATGCCTTGTCGCAGGTTCCTTGCCCGTAGACCCAGGATTGTTGCGAGTAATTCACTGATAACCGTGGCTAATAAACTATACAGCAGATAGATAAATACCAGCCCGATCACAACATCTAATACGATTGAACCAAACATAACTTATTGACTTAGTTTATTGAGTAAATATTCCTGTGTTTTTTTACCGAAAGTGCCATCAACCTGAAGATGGCCACTTTCAGCCTGTAGTGCTTTTACAGCTGTTTCCGTTTTGAATCCATAGTCACCATCAACTTTTCCACAGTTGAATCCGGCTGTAGTCAGGGCATCCTGCAATGCCCTTACCTCATTGCCTGTATCGCCCCTTTTCAGCAACTTGTCTGACAATCCCTGCACCGTTGACGCGGCAAGCCTGCGGTAGCCCAGCACCTGGTAGGCCGGATAGGCCCGGATGGACACGCTGTTGCCCTGATTGCCGCCCAGGCAGAAAACCTGTTTTTTGTCTCTGTTAAAGCCTAAAAAAAAGGCCACATGCCCCTTCCAGGACTCCGGACTTTCGCGCCAGAACACCACGATATCACCAGGCACGGGATCCTCTGTGGCGGTACCCACCTTGAGCCATGAACGCGCATCGGCCTTATTGCTTCGATTTAGTCCAGCCTTCATAGCACACCAATTCACGAAAATGCTACACCATGGAGTTTCATCGTCATCGATTCCTTTAAACCCGGCTTCTTTTGCATAGTTTACAATAGTAGGGTTGTCTCCTTCCCCAGTGATTTCCTTTTGGCCAAGTTCATGGGCCGCTATCTGTATGAGCTTTTCCATTTATGAACAGTTGTTGGTAAAAAAATATCCCCCTCCAAACAACGAAATAGTGACCGGATGCCTTCACCTGTAAGGGCGAAAGAGTCCGAGCCAGGTGATTTTCAATTACGGAAAATGATATACGCCTGTCAATACCCTATTTTGGGTATTTATCACATGACGTTTGGAGGTTTTAGGGAAAAAATTGGACTACCAGAGAAGAAAACAAATTCCGACATTAGAATAATGCAAACTGATAGGATCGATGTACCTGCGGCCATATGGATACGGAAGTGTCCGGTCGGCCCGGATCCAGACAGCCAGGATCTGGCTATGTAGCCCCGGCAGTAGCGGCATCCTTTCCCTTCTGGGATGGAATGGCGGGCGGGCAGGGAAAGATACAGCGGATGACGGCCGTGATCGTCCCGGACGGCCAGTCACGTCCGCTCAAATGCCCGAAAATGGGGAAACCCGGAAGGTTCCCCCTCGGTATCAGGCGCGGGGACGCAAAACGTGATCGAGTGCCCGGCTGTTGTGCTGAAGGTGTGAGATCAGGACGGCAAAGAAAAAGGCGTGGATCAATTGGGACGGGATGCCTCCCCAGTTTTCGATCAGGGTCGTGCCGAAGATCAGGAAAAGCATGACGACTGCCCCTGCTGCCAATGCCTGCCGGGTGAATAAACCAACCAGGATGAGCAGCCCTACACTAAACTCGACTACCGGCAGCACGAGGGTAAAATACCGGACGAGTACCAGGGGGATCATGGCGTCCTGGAACATCTCGACGATCCCGTCGCTAAAGGTCCGGATTTTGGGCAGGCGAACCAGTCCGTGCCCGAAAAAACTCATGCCGATGGCCAGGCGCATCAGGAGAAACGTGGTTTTGTTTGTGATCATAGGTTTGCATGTTTTGATACCAGGTAAAGATCGCCTCAAACCTGTGCTTTTTACATGCCATCCGGTTTTTTTACAGGGATGGTTATCCGGACGCAACAGGGCCAGCCGGAATAAAAAAAGGGCTGATGCCCTTTTTACTTCGTTACATACGTCCGTGTCCGATCGTCGCTGATGACACCCTGCCAGTTGAGGCCAAAGCCAAAATCGTAGGAATTGCCCTGGCTGTCAACATAGGGCTTCATATCCCGGGGCACATCTTCGCGTTGTGTTTCCACGGTTGCCATATCGGCAGGCATCTGAAAAGGGAGCAACCCACCGGGCTCTACATTGCCCGAAAGCACTTCCAGGATGGCCTGGTTTTGTATGCTGAAAGATAGCAGGATGGCATCTGTGGCTGGCTCGATCTCTGCCAATACGGTCGGGTTGGTTGCATTGAGCAGGACGATCACGGGCTTGTCTTTCATGGCCTGGCGTGTCTGTTGTAGCAATACCAGATCGGTGGCATTGGTGGCGGAGATGCTTTTTCCCTTGTATGACCTGTTGGTGAAATTTTCGGAGGGGTCGCCGCCGGCCAGGCTGGTATCGCGTGCCAATCGGGCTGTATAGTCGCCATATTGAAGGCTGATGGGCACATAGCCATTGCCGCCGCTTGCCAGGTCAGCCTTGTCATAGCCCGAACCGGTCATGGGGCTTTCGATAAAGACCAGGGCCACGTCTGCCTCGTCGGGATTGGAGGTAGTGGCAAAATAGTTGGCAACCAGCGCAGGGCTGACCGGGTCGCCAAGCACGGGTGGCGCAGGAGGCCCAAAGAACCCGCCACGGCCGGGAATCCACCGTTGGGGCACGTAGACGGTGAGCCCGCTGGAAAGGGGCAAAACCCCGGCTTTGTTTTTGAGCAAAATCATTGAGCGAAGCTGTGCATCAAACCCGGCTTTCATGAAGTCAGGATTGCCTACGATCGTGGCCGATTCGTGGCTATTGAGGTAGGGATTTTCGAAAAGGCCTGTGTTGAAAATATTCCGAAGGAGCCTGACAGCCGAAGTTTCGAAGCGGGCACGCATCCAGTCTTCGCCAAATTCGGCCACCCCCATCTGATAGGCTTCCAGTACGGGCCCCGACTCATTGTTGCCGCCAAACTGGTCGCACCCGGCCATGAGTACCTTGTAATGTCGTTCGGCCAGGGAGGCAGTCTCCATACCCCATGATTTGCCCAGAAATTCGTCGGGTTTGCCCGGATCACCTGTTACCAGCCAGTCGGTACAGACCACTCCGTCATAGCCATATTCCCCGCGCAGCAGGTCCGTGATAAGGTAGGTACTATACGCATTTCCCACGTTTTCGCCATTCCTCACGTCCTGGTCGAATGAAATGGTGTAATAGGGCATTAGGGCAGAAGCCATTGACGTGCCCCCCCTGAGCCTGAAAGCACCTTCGGTAAATGGCAGCAGGTGTTCGGCGATGTTGTGGCCCGGGTAAACGGCAAATTTACCATAGCCAAAATGGGCATCGCGTCCACCTTCTTCCGGGCCGCCGCCAGGCCAGTGTTTTACCATGGCATTTACGCTCTGGTAGCCCCAGCCCCCGTTGTCTGATGACTGAAACCCATCTATATAGGCACGGGCCATGTCGGCAGCCAGTTTGGGGTTTTCGCCAAAGGTGCCATTGAAGCGGTTCCATCTGGGTTCTGTGGCGAGATCCACCTGAGGCGATAGGGCGGTGGTAATACCCAGGGCCCTGTATTCGCGGGAAGCGATTTCGCCAAACTGTTGCACCAGGTCAGGATCGAATGTAGCGGCAAGGCCCAGTGAGCCGGGCCAAAGAGAAATCTCGCCTCCGGCTCCTGCATTGTACTCAAAATCCGATTGTGAGCCATGGCGGGGGTCGCTACTGTTGTTGGCCGGAATGCCCAATCCCAGTCCTTCGACCAAAGCCTGTGCATGGTTGTTCCATTCAGCAGCTACGGCAGGCCTTTCCACGCGTGTGAGCAGGACGTGGCGCAGGTTGTCTTTGGTAAGGAATTCTATTTGCTGATCGGAAAGGTCGGAGGCTTTTGCACCGCTTTCCTCGAAGGGTTTGCCTCCATAGGTACCGCTCATAAAGCCCCTGTTGCCGGCTGGCACTGACTGATGGCGGCTGTAGAGCATGAGTCCTGCAATCTGCTCAAGCGTCATTTTGGAGGCCAGGTCTCTGGCCCGTTCGTCGACCGGTAACCTCCAGTCTTCATAGGCATCCAGTTGCCCGTTTTTGTTCAAATCCTTGAAGGCAAAGCCCTTATCGGTGAGGATGGAAACGCCGGATGTGGACGAATATCCCAGACGGGGGCCATCCGTTTGTGTTACGGTCCGCAGGCTGCCATTTTCGGTCTCTGTCCATTTTTGCGGGGTTTCGCAGGCAAGTGTGACCAGCAGAATGGCGAAAAAAGGAGCTAATACAGGTTTTCTTACACGCGTCATGGTTTGGTGGTTTAGCAGGTAAATCAAGGGTGGAAAGGTAAAGGTAAAAAAAATGATCCCGTTCATACGAAGGGATCATTCATCATTTTAACCGAAATACAACGTCAGGCTTACTTGCGCTGGTTCATGTCGTCGTTTCCTTCTCCTTGTTTCAGGTCGTTGTTTTGTACCGACCGGGCTCGGCGACGAGGGGCTGCCGAGGCATCCATTTTCCCTATGCGGTAGCTGAAATTCACTTTAAAGTTCATGTTGTACATCACATTGGTGTTTACCTGATCGATAAAGGCAGACTGTACGGCGTTGATTCGTACAATCCCATTGGTCAGGAAGTTTTCGGCACCAAAACCAATGCTGCCTTTTTCATTGTTAAAATCGCGTTTGACACTCAGGCTATACATGTAAAAACCACTCTGATGGCCCTGTAGCTGTACCTGCCGGCCCCGGATAAAGCTAAAAAACTGGAGGCCCCATTTGTCGGTGAAGTCATAACTACCAAAAACCCTTCCGCTCACGACAAACCCCTGGTTACTGGCGTTGTAGAGGGGATCGGCCACGTTGTTTTTCAACACGGCGTAGTAGGTGTCGAACCCTCCGTTTATCGAAAGTTTATCACCTAGTTTCAGGTTGGCAAACAGGCTGGTACCGTAGGCATCTTCTTCCCCGATGTTTTGGTAGGTCGTATAAATGGTGTCCTGCCCGATCACTTCCCGCACAGGCTGGATAGAGCCATTGGTATTGCGCAGAAAGGTGGAAATGTTGATGGACGTACCCTTTTTGAAGGTACTGAATGTGAGCTCAATATTATCCGAAAATTCAGGTGCCAGGTTGGGATTTCCCTGTGTGATATTTTTGGGATTGGCCGCCTGGATGTTGGGGTTGAGAAATTGTAGGGAAGGCCGCTGGATCCGTCGGTTGTACGCTGCCTTGATCATGTTGCCCTGCGCCAGTTTTTTTGACAAATTGACACTGGGCACCAAGAGGCCGTAGGCAGGGATATCCAGTTTCAGGTTGTCAAGGAAATTGGCATGGATGTCTGTGTATTCATAGCGCGCACCAATTTTGGCACTGTAGTCTTTTTGGAAGTTGCGGGCATAGGTCATATACCCGGCCGATACCGACTGGTTGTAGTCAAAAACGTTGGTCAGACTGGCTTGTCCCTGGGGTACAAAGGCACCATCGGGGCCCGTTGCCAGGAAGTAGGTAAAGTCACTGTTTACCGTACGGGTAATGGTTTTACCCCCTATTTCCAGGGTCTGGTCATTTTTTAAGGGAGCCACATAATCCAGTTGCAGGGTGAGTTCCGAATTGTAGCTCTGGTTGTTGTTTTTCAATTGGGAAATGATGCTTTCATCGACCTCATTCAATGAGGCATTGATGAAATCATTCGTTCGGTTGTTTTGGCTGTATTGTGTCAGAATGCTTAGTTCCTTGCGAGGGGTTTCAAAGGTCTTGACGTAGTTGAGGCTGGCGTCAATGTTATTGGAAAGATTGATCATGCTGATGTCTTGCAGGGTGCTTCTCAGGAGCAGATCGTTTTGCAGGGTCCGGGTAGTCAGGTTGTCCTGTGAGCCATTGAAATTGAAGACCCCAAACCGTACCGATCCGGACACCCAGTTGTATTTGTTAAATTCGTGA
>JAOUOM010000119.1 GCA_029880385.1 Cyclobacteriaceae bacterium
AAGTGGAAAATTCCAGATGGATGAATCCATCAATATTTTCCTTATTTCGCTCAAGGCTGGTGGGCTTGGGCTCAACCTGACCAAGGCCGATTATGTATTTATCCTCGATCCCTGGTGGAACCCTGCCGCCGAGGCACAGGCCATCGACCGTGCCCACCGTATCGGTCAAAAAAACAAAGTATTTACCTACAAGTTTATTGCACGCGATACACTCGAGGAAAAAATCCTGCAACTGCAGGAAAACAAACTGCGTCTTGTGCGTGATTTGATTACCATCGAAGAAAGTTTTGTAAAAAGCCTCACAAAAGAAGACATTCTCAAGTTACTTTCCTGATAACATTTGTATCTTGACGTAAGGATTTGATGTTTTTGTATTGTTAGTAAAATACAATGATAACAATGGTATATCGATGAGGTACTTAATAGCTGTGTCCCTGTTTTTCCTGACGGTATTGCAATCGCTTGCTCAGACACCCATTGGCCTGATCCTGCCCGATAATGAGTCAAAAGTGACACTGGAATTCAAATTGGTTAATAACCTGATTGTAATCCCGATCACCATTAACAACCGGGTCACCTTAAAATTTATCCTTGACACAGGTGCCAACTCCCCAATCCTGACCGAACGCCTGTTTGGAGATATCATGGGGCTGAAGTATGATCGGACTATTTTCATTTCGGGGCCGGGGATCATCGATTCAATAGGTGCCTATGTAGCCAGTAATATCCGGCTCAGTATGCCCAATGGGATTCATGGGCGTCACATGTCGATGCTGGTGCTTGAAGAAGATTATATTGAACTAAAGAAAAACCTCGGCGAAGATATTTTTGGTATAATCGGATATGATGTGTTTAGCCGATTTGTTGTGGAAATCAATTATGATCAGCTGGAAGTTACTTTTCACAAACCGGATACATTTAAACCACGAAGACGCTTACGTGTCATTGACATGCCGGTTGAAGGCACAAAACCCTATATCAATGCGGTAATCAAAAACAAGGAAGCAGTGGACACGATTCGCCTGATGATCGATACCGGGGCCAGCCACACGCTGCTGTTAGACATTGCCATGTCAGAAAATCTCGACTATCCCGATACGGTGATTAATACCACCCTCGGGCATGGCCTGGGGGGAGCGATACCGGGTTCGATCGGACGTTTTGATCAGTTAAGCCTGGCTGAGTTTACCTTAGATGATATTTTAGTATCCATCCCAAATCCCGGCGTATACAGCAATGCCATCAAGCGAGGCTCCAGAAATGGGACAATAGGAGGGAATACACTTACACGGTTTAATCCAATCATGGATTATCAAAATGAAAAACTTTATTTAGAAAAAAGCATTAATTACAAATACCCCATCAACTACGACATGAGCGGGATGAGCCTATCTTATCTCGAAAATCCAAACCGGCTGGAAGTTGCTCATATTTTGCCCGACAGTCCTGCTGCTGAAACCGACCTGCGAGTAGGAGATGTCATTCATTCAATTAACGGGAACACATTAAATAATTCAACCTTATCAAAAATCTATGGCTTGCTACGCAGCAAGGAAAAAAAGAAAATCAACGTGATCGTGTTGCGAAACAATGAAAAAGTGGAATATAATTTCCGATTACGAAAACTCATCTAATCCTAGCAGCGTTGAACCACAGGCTTATGCCTGGTCTATCCAAGTCGTTTTATCCAACACAGGGGTTCTTTTTCCTTCCTGAGGTTCTGATTTGGGAATTCCTACAAAAAGAAAACCCAGTAATTTATCTTCGGCACCCAGGCCAAAAAATGCCTTGGCATCTTCCACATACGTGATGCCACCCGAACCCCAATATGCACCCAGTCCATATGCAGCAGCAGTAAGCGCCATATTTTGTACGGCACAGGCCACTGCTTCTATTTCTTCAATCTCAGGCACTTTGCCTTCTTCGCTCCTTTTCATACCGATTGCAATCACATGTGAGGCCTTTAAAGGCTTGGTCGCCAGCATATTAAATTTCTTCGGATCAAAATCACCACGAGCATCGGCCTTTTCCTTGTATAACTGCGACTGAAAATTTGCTAATTTCTGACGCCCTTCACCTGAAAACACAACAAATCGCCATGGTTCTGTCAACCCATGCGTGGGGGCCCAGTTTGCATTTTCCAGCATTTGCACAATAATGGCATGGTCTACTGTCTCACCCGTATAATTTCCGGGGAAAACAGATCGGCGAGAGGCAATAAGGTGGTTGATTTGTTGGGGGTCAATTTTCATACGATCAAATAGGGAAGTGTTTGCAGCACAAAACTAATCCACATTTTCCGTCATTATTTTGATTGTACCAAATTTATGGGGAGCAAAAGGCTGGTAAATTCCTGCCAGACATTTCCCTTTATAAAAACAGAGCCGTACCCCTTAGGATACGGCTCCGTTTTCTAGGTGTAATTTCCCATAGATCAAAAACGCCTGATGATGATTTTATAGGTCGCCAAATGCTTTTTATTGACCGATGAATCATAAAAATGCAAGACATAAATACCACTTTCCAGATCGGCAACATCTACCTCTACCTGTTGGTAATGTCCTTTTGGAACCTTTGAATGGCGAACTATGCGTCCGTTCATATCGGATAACTGGTATTCCACATCAGCCGAAAACAACTTACCATAATTGATGTTCAACACATTCGATGCCGGGTTGGGATAAATGATTAAATCCTTGAAATATTCCCTTAAAAATCCAAGTTCCTCCACAACCTCTACATAGATCCCTTCTTCCGTCACGGTTGCAGCCAATTCATATCCATCCTGTTCCTCATCTGCACTTATTTCAAACGCAACAAATGAGGTTGGATCCATGGGTACACCCGGATATTGAATATTTAGACGATAAAAACCAATTGGCAGATAGCCAAAATTGACTTCTCCATTATCATCCGTTTCCTTATAGGCGATCAGCTCCCACGCTTCCTCTTCCGGACGCCCGCCTGTTCCCGTCGTTCGTCTTCGCAGGGAACAACCGGCCTTTTTCACCCGCCTTCTGGATTCCACACGTCCGCCAGCCGTTCCATCAGCAAAATTACTTTCTACAAGCATTGAAATAATCCCATCCCCATCGAAAGGGGTAAGCGGTGGTGGGATACGTAGCATCTGAAGTGTATCCGAAATATAATCCCTCAACTGGAGCACATTGGCACTGTCCCATTCCAGGCTACTTTCATAATAGGTAGGGATAAAAATGACCGTATCGATCGAAATGCTGTCAGCCGTATAATTGAATTCTTTGGTCTGCATGTAATCATCCCGTGTATCCACTAATAGCAAATAATCGCCCAGAACAATATCTTCAAACAACACCGCTTTTTTGTGTACGGGAACTATGGCAACCGTATCGTACGGCCCATGAGGCACTATTTTGAATAATTTTCCTTCACCTTCCTGCAAAAATCCCCTGACTCCATCTGCATAGGAAAATCCGGGAAAGTACTCGATATCTGCCACGGCCAAAACCTGTTGTGTATGACTTGTCAACGCAAAGCCGGGCACCTGTGTACTGGATACTTCGACATGATAGCTACCCATTGAATTAATGTCGATATCCCGGATCACATAAAAATCATTGTTTTCGCCCACTAATAATTGCCCGTCATGATACCAATTATAGGTGATGGCATCCCCTCGGGTTGTAATTCCCACTACGTAATCATCGCCTCTCGGAATTGTATCATTTTTTGCTATCCCCAGTAATGCCTGATTGGAAAAGTCTATTCCCGGCACATTTACATTTGGCTCTATGGAAGAAAAATCAAGCTGGTTTGAAGCAAGATTCACATTCAACAGTGATGTCAATGACGTAAGTGCAGGTACCCAGGTTAATTGGTTACCAGACAAATCAAGCGTCGTAAGGGATCCAATGTCTAGCAAATCAACAGGCATTACACCTTCAACTGCTTTTCCCGCCAGGTTTAGTTGGGTAACCCGATTATTCGCTATTGTAATTTCATTCCATTGCGACAGAGGCTTGGATTTCCAGTTGTCTACAGTAGAGCCTGCCGTTACCACGGCATCATATATAGCGATAAGTGCGGTACTATCCCTTTGCAGGGAAGAGACACGCAAGGTAACCGGGGTAGTGAGAAGTGTAAGGCCTGGCAAACTGGTACTGGTAACCTCGGCATGAAAGACCCCTTCATCCGCATAATCCAAAACAGTTATCGAAAAAGAAGAAGTCGTCTCCTGTATGGCAATGCCATTTTTAAACCATGTATAGGCATCCCCACCATTTACAGTTCTGTCAACTACATACACATCCGACAACTGCGCCAAAGCCCTGACAGGCAACAACACTTCCTTCTGTGGACTATAGTTAAATTGATAGGTTCCGCCTGCGGCAATTGTCATTAGCTCACTAAAAACAAGCCTGTTATTTCTGGCATCCAATGTTACCAGGTTCGACATATTGCCCAGTGATCCAATTTTAGTGAGTTCATTTCCTGAAAAATTTAAGGTAGTGACCATCTCTAACCCGGAAGTAATGGAAGGTATAGCACCGGTCAGATTATTGCTTGACAGATTGACAGCTGTCACGCGGGTCCCCTGCATCGTCACCCCTGCCCATTCGTACAATTTACCCTGCAACCAGTTACCTCGATTTTTCCATCCCGAACCTTTGGTATTGGTATAAATGGAAACCAGTGCCAAAGAATCTTTAGCTGTATTTAAATCGAATTGCGTACGAACCCCAACGATATTAGAATAAGCTGACGTATCCCCTGAAGCATATACTGCCCGTACCCTGTAGTAATGCATCTGACTATAATACCGGCCGGTTACCTGATAACTCGTATCGGCTACTGGAACATCCTTGGTAATCAGTTTCTCACGTGCATTACGTTCCAGTGACACCGTCAAAAGGTAGGTCGTAACACCGGGGGCACTTCTCCAGTTTGCTGCAAATCCGGAAGTCGTAACATTGGATGCGGGCAAAGCAACCACAGGAGAAGGTAAGATCCGAATTTCTCCATTGTCCACGCCAATATTTCCGGCCACATCCTTCGCTCTTGCTACCGCCTGATGAAGGCCCACAGGTAAATAATCCACTACATTATCGGCAACTTCCCAGGTGGAATCACCCTTATTGGTAGCCGGATAAATTTTACCATTTATTTCCAATGTAATGGATGCCTTCAGGTCATCAACAAGACCGGTGATTTTTGGCGTTGGATCATATGTTTCCAACTCCTTAATCCGGATTAAAGGCGGCCGTATATCAATTCTTAACTCATTTGTGGTACTATCCTGACCCGTATGACCTAATCCATCGGTGGCAGTGGCCCCCACATTATAAATCCCCGCAACCAGTGGCGGACTTATCAGGGATCCAGACAGAAACCATGTACCATCCAGCTTGTTTTGGGCAAAATAATTTTTACCCGCCAATTGGATTGCTACAGTCGCGTCCGGACTTGATATCCTTCCTTTCAAATCGGGGGTGACATCATTGGTCGTAAGTGGATCAACCCGTACAAGCAAATTGGTAGTATTGATGACCAACTCATTCGTGGTAGTATCCCTGCCCTCATTGCCCAGACTGTCAACCGCAATGGCCACAATGTCATACCCTCCATCTGCTAGTACTGGCAACTGACTTCCAGCAAGTTGCCAGTTTGTACCAGAACGCGTCAGACTGGTATAATTTACACCATTAAGTGTGACGGTTAATGTGGCCGTACTATCGCTCACCGTGCCTCTGATAGTCGGCTGAGGATTTATTGAGACTGCCTCTTCAATAGTGACCACAGGGCCTTTCGAATCAATAAACAAGGCATTTGCTAAAAGAACACTTAGCGTATTTCCCAAGCTATCCGTTGTGAGCACTGTAATATCATGGTACCCCTCCGTCAATGGCTGTATCGTATTATCCGCAACCTGCCACGTGCTATCATTGATGGTAGTTGCCGTATAATTATTTGTCCCTATGCTAATCTTTATCAATGCCTGATTATCATCCACCCAACCTGTCAATGGGGGTGTATTGTCATTGGTTGAAACAGGCACAAAATCAACCTGGGCCGGTGTGGCATCAATATATACTGCATTTGGAACAATCGTCTCCGTAAAATTGAATACTGAATCAGTACTGAGAAGTGTTACGTCATAAAAACCATCAGCCAATGACAATATCGTATTGTCTGCTATACTCCAAAGCCCCGTGGGAAATACAGTAGCTGTGTACGTCAGGTTGTCAATGGTCACCTGAATTGTGGCGGTTACATCATTTGTCAAGCCCGTGAGTGGAGGAGTCCTGTCATTTGTCTTGATAATATCCATCGAACTAACCGGTGCCAATTGATCCGATGATTCAATGGTCAAAAGCGGACCCGCCAATAGGCCGCCATCAATTTTTACTTTAGGATCCAGATAGCCGAAATTTTCAACAACCGGCTGTTGTACCTGTGTAGTTGATCCCAGCACTGCCGTTGGCGACACGTTTCCTGTAAGGTAATAATACCAGGTTGCG
>JAOUOM010000120.1 GCA_029880385.1 Cyclobacteriaceae bacterium
TATAGCAAAATATGAACTCGGTTTGTTGTCAAAAAGGACTACATTATGAAATTGACAGGCAAATCATACATTACAATTTTGTATTTTCTAGGCATTGTTTACTTATCCGTTCTTGCCCTTGCGATCTTACTTGACTGAGTAGTCAGGTGTGAAATACATGGTTGGGGAATCGGCTATGTCTTTTTTGACAGGCTTCGGTGCGAAACAGGAAATCGAACGCTAATCTTCGATAAGCAAGCCTGACAGGAGGCAGCCGGGCATTTGATTTTATCTGTGTTTTCTATGTTGTCCTGTAAATGAAAAACGCCCCACACGATGTGTATGAGGCGTTTTTGCGGTCTGGACGGGACTCGAACCCGCGACCTCCTGCGTGACAGGCAGGCATTCTAACCAACTGAACTACCAGACCTTTTATGCCCTTGTTTTTAAGGTGACGCAAAGCTATATTTTTCATGGTTTAAATACCAAGCCCTTTTGCAAATATTTTAAGATATTTTCCAATTCCTTTTTTTCTGCGTTCGAAAACCAATCTTGATATAAATTTGAGCCAGAAAAAAACCATTTTTCATTATGTTATTGGAATTTGAAATACCCATCGCCGAGTTGGAGAAAAAACTTGCTGACATGAAGCAGCTGGCACAGGACAGTGACGTAGATGTGTCGGAAGCGGCCAAAAAACTGGAGAGCAAAATCCTGAAGTTAAAAAAGGAGACATTCACTAACCTGACTCGTTGGCAAAGGGTGCAATTGTCGCGTCATCCCGATCGTCCCTATACACTGGATTATATATATGAATTTTCAAATGAGTTTATAGAACTGCATGGCGACCGGGCTGTGAAAGACGACCGGGCCATGGTGGGGGGATTTGGTGACATTGACGGGCAGACTGTCATGTTTATCGGCCAGCAGAAGGGCCGGAATACAAAACAGCGACAGGAGCGAAATTTCGGTATGGCAAATCCGGATGGGTACCGAAAAGCACTGCGTTTGATGAAAATGGCTGAAAAATTCAATAAGCCTATCATTACCATGATCGATACCCCGGGGGCATTTCCGGGTATTGAAGCGGAAGAGCGGGGTCAGGGGGAAGCCATTGCACGAAACCTGAAGGAAATGTTTATGCTAAAAGTACCCGTGATTTGTGTGATTATAGGTGAAGGAGCTTCGGGCGGTGCACTGGGAATAGCCGTGGGAGACCGGGTGCTTATGATGGAAAATGCCTGGTATTCGGTGATCTCACCAGAAAACTGCTCCACGATCCTTTGGCGCACATGGGATTATAAGGAACAGGCAGCGGAGGCTTTAAAGTTGACAGCAACGGACATGCTGGAGCAAAAACTAATTGATGGCATTATCAAAGAGCCATTGGGCGGGGCACATACCAATTTGAAGGAATCGGCTGAAGAAATGAAAAAAGAGCTGAAACGTCATTTAAAAGACCTGCTAAAGCAAAGTCCCGAAAAGCGGATAAGTGATCGCATCGAAAAGTTCGCTTCCATGGGCGTGTACAAATGAAACGTTGACACTATTGAAACGTGACCCTCTACCACCGATAAGTCGATGAACACCGGCCTGGCATTGTCTGGGGGAGGGGCACGTTGTTTTTCCCATTTGGGAATGATGCAGGCTCTTAGTGAACGGGGCATCGAGTTTGCATACTTATCAGCGACAAGTGGTGGGAGCCTGGTGGCAGCTTTTTATTGTGCAGGGTATTCCCCGATCGAAACCCTTCGGGTATTTCAGTCTGTCAACCTGATGAAATTACTGAAACCAGCCCTCAGCTGGCGTGGTTTGCTCAACCTTGAAAATGCATCTTCACTGCTTGCCAGTCATCTTCCATCCGATTTTTCTAAATTAAAACTACCATTGATCGTTTCGGCCACCAATGTGGAGCAGGGAAGGGTCCGGTATTTTGACGAAGGGCCGTTAATCCGTGCATTACTGGCTTCCTGTGCCATTCCGCTGGTTTTTGACCCGGTCGTGGTGGACGGTACGGCCTACATCGATGGCGGCATAACCGACAACCTGCCGGTGGCACCCCTTCGCAAGAAAGCTGACCAGGTTGTGGCCATGCATTGCAACCCCATTGAAGCAGATTTTAGAACGACAAATTGGAAAAACCTGATGGAACGTTCGCTTCTGGTGTCGATTACGACCGCTACGTATGCCAGCAAGGGGCTTTGTGATGTATTTATGGAACCAACCGAAGTGGGCAGGTACAAGATTTTTGATGTTAAAAAATCGAATGAAATTTATAAGCTGGGCTATGATTATGCACTAAGGCAATTCGATGAAAATGAATTTTTACGAAAAATCGCACAAGTATGACCCGTTTTTGGAAATCATTTTTTTTGTTTGGTTTTTGGTTGTTTGGGTGGAAGGTAAAGGGTGAAAAGCCAAAACTAAAAAAGTACGTTATCATCGTGGCCCCACACACCAGCAACTGGGATTTTATTGTGGGACTGGCCGCCAAACACATTTTTGAACTGGATGCACATTTTTTAGGAAAAGACTCTTTGTTCAAGTTGCCCCTGTTGGGTTGGTTTATGCGCGGCATCAATGGGCATCCCGTCATTCGGGACAGCCACCACAACGTCGTTGACCAGGTAGCCGAAATGTTCGAATCGAATGATAGGTTTGTGATGGCACTGGCCCCGGAGGGTACGCGCTCATTCAGGCCTGAATGGCGGACAGGATTTTATCACATAGCCGTCAAAGCATCCGTCCCCATCGTGATGGTAGGTCTAGACTTTGCTAAAAAATGTGTCGAGTTGCGTGAGCCTTTTTACCCTACGGGAAATATTGTACCAGATATTGAAGCCATGAAATCATACTATCGGACGATTCCGGGCAAATATCCGGAAAAGGGGGTTGTCTGACCCCCTTTTTAGTTTAATGAATCGCCTTAAATAGGCGGTTCCAGCGTATTTTGTTAAAGAATCGGCCATTTTTATCAAGCGACATCCAGATAAATGAGGCCTCACCGACAATAAAATCCTCCGATACAAATCCCCAGAACCGGGAGTCCAATGAGTTGTGCCGGTTATCACCCATCATAAAATAATAGTCTTTTTGAAAGGTATAGTCAGCCACGACATTGCCATCAATGATCAGTTGATTTTCTTCGATGGATACATGATCCCAGCCTTCATAGTATTTGATGGTCGACCCGTATTTGGCCAGCGATTTTTCCGTAATGGAGATCGTCAGGCCTTTGTAGGGGATTTCCAGCGGGCCGAAATAATCAATGTTCCAGGGAAAATGCTGCGAATCCGGAAAAATATCGGGTGTAATGCTTTCTTCTTTATCTAGCAGAACGGTCACACTTTTTACAAAATCAAAGGAAGCCAGTTTATCTGCGTTTTCACGGGTTGTCATGACTTTATAGCGCGGTGTTTGGTTGGGGCCAAAACTCGGGTAAACCTCTGTGATTTCGAGTCCGGAAAATACGCGCTCACGGATTTCCACATCACTTTCGATGAAATAAAGCATTTGCATAAGGGGAGGGTTTTCCTGTGCCTTCCCATTGACAAATACCTGACCAGCCTTTACTTCCAGTGTATCGCCGGGGATGGCCACACATCGTTTGATGTAATGCGTCCGGAGGTCTTCGGGATGCTCAAATTCCGTTGGATAGTTAAATACCACGACATCTTCCCTCTCTACACGGCCAAGGGAAGGGAAACGTACAAGGGGGAGTTCGAGCCAGGTAAGGTAGGAAGGCAGGTCTGTTCCCCATACTTTGGCATGCGTCAAGGGTACCTGAAGCGGAGTTTTTGGTGACCGTGGGCCATATTCTGCCTTGCTTACAAACAGAAAATCGCCAACCAGCAGGGAACGCTCCATCGATGGTGTAGGGATCACATAGGCCTCCATAAACACCCATCGGATAAAGGTGGCGGCAAATACGGCAAACACAATGGCCTCAAACCATTCTTTGCCCATACCTTTCTTTTCCTTTGGCATTTCCGTTGCCTTTCCCAGGTATTTGGTATCCGAAAAAGCTACATATACCATATAAAAGGGGGCCAGAATTACGCCGACAGCCTGATCAAAATAGCTATATCGCCCGTACGACTTCAGCAAGTCCAGGTGCATGGTGAGTGCGACGAAAAAATTTACTACCGGGACAAACAGTAGCGCAATCCACCAGATGGGTCTGCCTACCAGTTTGAGGTGGATCATAAAGTTGTAAAAAGGAATAAATCCTGCCCAGGCAGGTTGGTCAGCTTTTTGAAAAAAACGAAAATACGAAATTCCCTGAAGCAGGTACCAACCAATGATTATCACAAGAAAAGTGGTAAGGCTAAAATCGTTGAAATACATAATCAAAAAGAAATGTTTAAATAATCGTCCATTGTGTATACGCCCTGTTTGTCACGGATCCATTCGGCAACCATGACTGCCCCAAGGGCAAAACCGGTTCGGTTTTTGGCAATGTGTTTTACTTCTATTGTGTCCACAGGTGAATCATAGGTCACGATGTGTGTGCCCGGTACTTCGGGTTCCCTGATGGAACGAATGTGCAATTGATTGGGTTTCGGATTGGTATCGCAAACCCATTCATTGAGTTTTGGATGGCCCGAGAGTATCTTTTCTGCCAGGGTAATGGCGGTACCACTTGGTTTGTCCAGTTTCTGGGTATGATGGACTTCTTCCAGTTCTACGTTGTATTCTTCCTGCCTTGCCATGATTGTCCCCAGCCATTGATTGAGCTTGAAAAACAAGTTAACCCCCAGGCTGAAGTTGGAGGCAGAAAGGAATGTGCCTGATTTTTCCCTACAGTATGCGGCCACTTCCGGGTAGTAGTTTAGCCATCCGGTGGTACCCGAAATAACCGGTACCTGTTGGTTGATACAGGCTTTTATATTGCCCATTGCCACATTTGGTTGTGAAAATTCAATGGCAACGTCAATGGAATAATCGCTGAGGTGATGAATTTCGCCTGCATTGTCAGCGTCAATGATCAGGCCGGTTTTATGCCCCCTTTCCAACGCAATTTTCTCGATTGCCTTGCCCATTTTTCCGTATCCGATGAGTGCTATTACCATGGTGCCATTAAAAAGTGATGGCAAGCGAAAGGCCAGCCGATTGCGAAAATAGGGGACTTGGCTGAATTGTCGGTTTTAATTTGAAAGAAAGGCCTTCATTTACTTCAAATTCCTTAAGGTGGGCGGCAATATGGGCTTCTGCAATATTCAAAAGGTAGTACCCGGCTGCCCATATCATCATGTAATCGCGGTTGCGCCGAAAGGATTGTGTGTTGCGCACGATTGAGTTGACCGGAAAGCGGCCCGGGGCAAATTCCTCAAACGGGTTGACGGTATCTGTACGGTTGTCTTTTACTGCACGTTGGGCCGAAAGGAATTGATTGTAGATTTTATTGTTGTATTGAATGTAATGGACTAAGACCACGCCTCCGGCATAGATAATGGGTATTTTCCAGTATTGGCCGTTGTAGGCTTGTCCAAGTCCGGGCAATACAGCTGAATACAACGCAGCCCGGTTTGGGTCTAGCTTTGATTTTTGTTCAAAAAAGAGAGCTTCTTCGTCTTTGAACAGAAAAACCGAATCGATGGGGAAATCCTGCGCCTGTGCCAGATGCACAAAGAAAAAGAAGAAAAACAGGAAAGTGCCGGGCTTATAAATCCAGTATATCAAGGATCCGGTTGAGGTCTTCGGTCGAGGTATATGGAATATTGATTTCACCTTTGTTGTCTTTTGACTTGATACGTATTTTGGTACCAAAATGCGAAGAGAGCCTTTCCTGCAATTTACTAATCTCTGGTGAGACTGGTTTTTTTTCGGTTTCCGGCTTGTCGCTTTTCGTAACGAGGTTTCGTACCAATTCTTCTACTTTCCTTACCGATAATCCATCTTTCAGGATTTGATGAAATACATTCAATTGCAAGGACACATCGTCAATGGTGATGAGTGCCCGGGCATGCCCCATGCTTAATTGTCCGTCCCGTAGTGCGATTTGTATATCGGGGGGCAGCTTGAGCAAGCGGAGGTAGTTATTGACAGTGGTACGGTTTTTTCCTACCCGGTCGCCGAGTTCTTCCTGTTTCAGGCTACATTCGGTGAGAAGACGCTGGTAACTAAGGGCTATTTCAATGGCATTCAGGTTTTCACGCTGAATGTTTTCGATCAATGCCATTTCCAGCATTTGCTGGTCGTCGGCTGTCCGGATATAGGCAGGAATGGTTTGTAATCCTGCCAGTTTGGATGCCTGCAGCCTTCGCTCCCCTGAAATCAGTTGAAATTGATTAGCAGCAAGTTTTCTAACGGTGATGGGCTGGATGATCCCCTGCACTTTTATGGAATCGGCTAGTTCGGCCAGGGCTTCCTGATTAAAGTCTGTCCGTGGTTGAAATGGGTTGACCTCAATCGAAAAAATATCTATTTCACTGGTTGAGCCTTCGATGGATGCCCCCGCGCCGCTTA
>JAOUOM010000121.1 GCA_029880385.1 Cyclobacteriaceae bacterium
GGATTTTGTGTGACCATGTAATCGTATTTGTCAGAACTGGTATAAAGTTTTTTGACGGTTTCACCTTCCTTTACTTCATGGCTCATTCGGATGAAGTCATTTTTCAATTCCGCACGGAGAAAGGCCGTCAGGTTCATTTCGATGCGGTCCAGGATGCTTTTTTCCAGCGAACTGTGGAGCAGGATCGTCGCGGTATTTTCTTGATCCAGTCGTATTTGGCGTCCAAGGATCATGGCCTCCATTTTTTCGGCCCCCTGTTCTTTCCTTTGTTTCCCGAATTTTTCCCAGGCCCCTT
Organism: Cyclobacteriaceae bacterium; assembly: GCA_029880385.1. Taxonomy (GTDB): domain Bacteria; phylum Bacteroidota; class Bacteroidia; order Cytophagales; family Cyclobacteriaceae; genus JAOUOM01. The sequence continues at coordinate 296 of JAOUOM010000121.1, forward strand.
CCAGGGTTGACTGGCTCACCTCTTCCGATAGCTTTTGTTCCTGTGTCGTGGGGGTGGCATTTTCCTTTTCCTTGTTTTTGCGCCGAAACAAACTTGGCGTTTCTTTTTCAGCAGCCGTATCCGCCGCTGGTGCCGTACGGATGGCCGTTTTGAGTGGACTCACTACCGGCTGAGTGGCTGTATCCGCCACGGGTGCCATTGTTTTGGTTTCGGATGTCGGTGTGGGGGGATTCGATTGGTGCTGATCGGGAGGTGTACTTACCCTACTTTTTTTTTTGGCTCCCCGGAGGAAGCCGTCAAGGTAAAGGCACCATTGAGCTGTGACAGCTTCATCAGGCACAATTCCACATGCAGGCGTTGGTTTTTGCTCGATTTATAGTGCAGGTCACACTGATTGAGGATGTTGAGGCCGGAGAGCAGGTAGGACGATGAAAACCGCGTGGCCTGCTCTTTGTATTTTTCCTTTACATTGTCAGAAACCTGAAGGAGCCCCAGTGTAGCGGCATCTTTGCATACGAGCACATTGCGGAAGTGCTCCTGAAGCCCCACGATAAAATTATGGCCGTCAAAACCATTACGCAGGATTTCGTCAAACAAAACCAGTGCGCCGGCCATGTTTTCGGCCAAAAAACTGTCCCCGATCCTGAAGTAATATTCATAGTCGAGTATGTGCAGGTTTTTTATCGTGTTCTGGTAAGTGATCTTGCCATCCGACGAAAACGTAACGATCAGGTCAAAAATAGACAAAGCATCGCGCAAGGCACCATCAGCCTTTTGGGCAATCAGGTGAAGCGCATCCTCCTCGGCCGTCACGCCTTCCTGATCGGCTATTTTTTTTAGTTTGTCGACTATATCGGCAATCTCGATACGGTTAAAATCATATATCTGGCACCTTGACAGAATCGTTGGGATCACTTTATGTTTTTCCGTGGTTGCCAGGATGAAAATCGCATAATGCGGGGGTTCTTCCAGTGTCTTCAAAAAGGCATTGAAGGCCTGGTTCGACAGCATGTGCACCTCATCGATGATGTACACCTTGAATTTTCCCTGTTGGGGAGGATAGCGTACCTGGTCTATCAGGTTACGAATGTCTTCTACCGAGTTATTGGATGCCGCATCCAGTTCGTAAATATTGAAATTGGACGTATTGGCATCACCGTTTTCTGCCGTGAACCCATTGACCATCCGCGACAAAATCCGGGCACAGGTAGTCTTCCCTACGCCACGCGGGCCACAAAACAGCAAGGCCTGGGCGAGGTGGTTATTTTCGATGGCATTGCTCAAGGTCGTAGTAATGTGCTCTTGCCCAACGACTTCCTCAAATCCAAGCGGACGGTATTTTCTGGCCGATACTACAAAACTTTCCATGCGGCCACTATATTATCAAAAAATGAGCTTTATCCCAGTGTCCTGTGGATAAATATCTGTTTTTGCCCCCTGGCATTTCGTCTAAAAATCCACCAGTTTTTCCTTTTGTAGGGGCTTTGTGCGTTATGTTTGCCCGGAATTTACAGCCACAGCATGCCTTGGAGCTGGGCCTAACAAATCGGGACAACTAATTTTTCAAGATATGAGCGAAGTGATCATAAGCGGTATCCAGCAGATTGGCGTGGGTGTCAGGGATGTGAAAACAGCCTGGACCTGGTACAAAAAGTATTTCGGGTTTGATGTACGCGTGTTTGAAGATGCCGCCGTGGCCAATTTCATGCTGCCCTATACGGGTGGCGAACCTCGCGAGCGGTACGCGGCACTCAGCCTCAACATGCAGGGTGGGGGCGGATTCGAAATATGGCAATATACCCAGCGGGTACCCCAGCCTCCGGCTCAGGAAGTGAAACTGGGCGATTTGGGCATATTCTGTGCCAAACTCCGTTCACGTGATATTGCCAAAACCTACCAGTTCTACCAGTCCGAGGGGCTCGACCTGCTCACCACACCCAAGGCCGACCCCAGGGGATTGCTGCATTTTTATGTACGCGATCCGTTTGGCAATATCTTCGACATTGTACAAAATACGACACCCTGGTTCAAGGACGAAGGACATGTCACGGGAGGCACGTTTGGTGCGTCCATCGGCTGTGCCGACCTGGAGGCATCGGTGCGGTTTTATCAGGACATACTGGGCTACACCCTGGTAGCCTATGAGGGCGAAGGTACCTACGACGACCTGCAGGGTGTCCCTTCGGTAGGCCAGGCATTTCGACGCGCCATCCTCGAAGACCAGGGCAAACGCCAGGGAGCCTTTCATTCCATGTTTGGGGCCAGCGAAATCGAGCTCTTTCAGGCACAGGAGGGCACCGGCCAAAAAGTGTTTGACGGTCGCTTCTGGGGCGATCTTGGTTTTATTCACCTGTGTTTCGATATATCCGGCATGGATGCGCTACGCCGCCAGTGCGAGGCAGCCGGCCATCCCTTTACCGTAGACAGCAGCCAGGCACTTGCCGGCCACTCGTTCGACATGGGCGAGGCAGCCGGGTATTTTTCCTACATCGAAGATCCCGATGGCACACTCATCGAGTTTGTAGAGACCCACAAAGTACCCATACTCAAAAAGATTGGCTGGTACCTAAACCTGAAAAAACGAAACCCGCGAAAGCCCCTGCCTAACTGGATGATCCGGGCACTGGGCATGAACCGGTTCAAGGGCTGACCCACCACCTATCTTCTATTGGAGCGGACGGGACTGACCCTCCGGCACCGGGGCTACCCGTCATCCGCTGTATCTTTCCGGCCACCCCGCCAATTCCACCGCAACGGAAAGGATGCCGCTGCTGCCGGGGCTGGGAGGGGGCAGCCGTGCATTTTAGCGGGTCCAGTCCTGGCCACTTGCACCAGTTAGTTGCGATGACTACCTTTACCATGGATCGAAAGCCCACATGCGGCCTGTTTGCAGCAGCTACGGAATGGGTTTATTGGAAATGGATTTTATCTGATGGTCATGATTGGATTAGATTTGGACACATGCGACACGCGTGCGCCAGCTGAGGAATTGGTAAAAGTGGAAAGTTTCTATTTTAAAGTACTCGGACCCCCAGGAAGTGCATTGCAAGGCTATGTGGATACATACACTTTTGAAAGAACTACTCAGAATCAATCAAATGTGGGGATAGATTGGTTACAATTAGGAAATGATTTTGCTTTTTATGGAGGAATCGAGTTTGGTTTTATTCTGGATCAATCCGTTGATATTGCTTTAAGAGAAGGTAGAGGAAGGTATGAAGGCCCCAAAGAATTCTTAAGGAAACAAACGAATCTTAAATCTATTTCAAAATTCACTAAAGGGATTTCTTTAGGATTCACGGCCTTAAGTGTTGGTGTATCTTTTGCTGAATTCGCTGCATCTGATCAGTCTGGTGCCGACTATGCTAGACTTGTAGGCGCAGGAGTAATAATTGGGACAAATTTCATTCCTTATGTTGGGCCATTAATATCGACATCATTGGCTATAGGTGATGCAACTGGGCAATTCGAATCCTTTTATGACGGTTTCGATAATGCTTTGTATAGAAGCATGTTTTTTAATTCATTGCTATCTGGAGGTCGAAGCACAGTTGGTCCATTTAAACAATAGTATTAGATGAAAATATACACATACCTATTTTACGGATTTTACAGTATACTTCAAAAGACTGATTATCGTGATATATCAGCATTTGGTGCTTGCGTATGGATGACTATTTTTTCTATAACCTATATTATAGGCGTTATATCAAAAACCAAGTTCCAAGTTTTAGAAAGTATTTCATCATGGGCCTATATTTTGATTCTGTTTATACCAATGATGATTTTTAATTATTTCGTGTTCTTAAGAGATAAAAAGTATGAAGAGCTATTATCTAAGTATTTTAATGAAGAGAGCAGCTTTCAAAAAAGTCTGAGAATTACTTTGACTGTGTTGTTTGCTGTGGGAGCAGTTTTGACATTAATAAAGTTTTAGTATGAAGTTCAATCCCTAACTCGGCGTAGTTTATAAAAAAAAGAAAGCCCACAGCTACCGCAAGTCTTCCAGCCTGGCTTAGGGGCTGGCGCGACTTGTGGTTTGGTTAGAAGCAGGAACGGAAATATCGAAAGCCACAAGTTGCAAACTTGCGGCAGTCATATGCTGCTATGTCGGTTATTTGTCAGCATATGCAGGAATGAAAACAAGTTTGTAACTTGTATGGCATGAGCCGTAATTACAAGATCCATGACAAAGAAGGCATCCATTTCGTTACGTTTGCTACGGTCAGCTGGGTAGATGTATTTACAAGACAGGTCTACAGGGATATTTTACTCGACAGCATCCCTAACTCGGCGTAGCATATAAATAAAGAAAGCCCAAGCTGGCGCGCGCGTGTCCCTATGCTGGTTCGCGCGTGCCGCGCGGATCATTGAATCTAAAAAATAGTATCTTCAAAAAATGAACCGGAACCATGTGACCCAATCCAGCTATGTCTTTATCTACCTGACCAACGAGACGAACAGTGCGCTACCCGTCTACTTCGACGACCTCTCCGTGACGCATACCAGCCGGGTGGTACAGCAGCTCGACTATTATCCCTTCGGGATGGAGATGGCCCATAGCTGGCAGCAGCTACCCAACACCATCGCCAACCGCTACCGCTACAATGCAGGAAGTGAAAAGAATGAAAATACAGGAGATTATGAAACCGATTTCAGGCATTATAATCCATTGATTGGACGGTTCTCCTCAATGGACCCACACGCTGCGTATTATTCGTCCGTTTCACCTTATAATTACGCCTTTAGTAATCCAATACTGTTCAATGACCCATATGGTCTTGATGCCATTGAAGTCATAGGGGATGATATCATTATACATTGGGATTCAGTAGGGGGATATGGAAGTACATGGACACGAGTAGTTGGATCTCATGATTTTGAAACTCTTGAAGAGACATATTCATATCTTGGGCAAATGGGTTCGATGAATGGAATGGCCAGTGTAAATGGTGGATATAGTGGTGAAGTTTATACTGGTCCTGCTCAAAATATTAAGCTGACTTTTGAAAATGGTGAATTGGTAAAAGTGGAAAGTTTCTATTTTAAAGTACTCGGGCCTCCAGGAAGTGCATTGCAAGGCTATGTGGATACATACACTTTTGAAAGAACTACTCAGAATCAACCTTCGGGGGGGGGTGACGTAGATTTCTGGAAATCTAACGCTAGTGTTGATTTAGGAATGACAGGTGTTGGAATCGCTAATGATGTTGTTAATTTATCGGGTGAGATCACTTCAATGCATGTGGCGCATGGTTTACAAAAGATCACAGCAGCTCAAGCAGTAGGACTTGCAAAAATGACTAAGGCGACAGCAATTATTGGAGGCGTTGTTACGGTGGGAGTTGCTGGATACGAGTATAAAACAGGTAATTTTGATTCCCATAGTATTGTAGATATTACAGCAGGGGTTATCTTGTTAGGTGTAGGTGTAACTGGAGCAATTTTGGTATCTCCAGGAATTCTGACTGGAGCCGCTGCAGTGGGACTTATTTATGGAGTTTCATCCGCAGTGGGTAGCGAATGGTTTGATGACTATACCAACCATGCTGGAAGAGACTGGATATATGGTAAATGATGAAGTTAGAGCAATGAATTTTCTCATCAATATTTACTACATGTATATGCGTAAGCATCGTGAGAGAGGGCTCAATGCCGCACGAACGCTTCTGATTATACCACTTACTTTGAATTTCGTTTCATTGTTCTTCTTCCTGAGTAATAAGGTTATGATTTATCTATTCAATTTTAAAATCAACATTCTTTTACCCGGATTAATATTGATGACAATATTTGGTTTTGGCATGATGAAGTATTTGGATACCAAATACACAGAGAATAGTAAATTCTCTGATTTAAATCTGCCTAGTATCTTCTATGTACTGATGCCGGTTCATTATTTGGGATCCATCTTACTTGTGATTCTATCATTGCGGTATTTATAGACTTCTGCTAGTGATCAAGCTGTCACAGCTACCCCACAGCTACCGCAAGTCCCTAACTCGGCGTAGATTATAAAAAAGGGAGCACTAGGCATAGCATTCGCTATGCCTTTTTTATCATGTTTGCTTTCATAGCAAATAATTATCCGTATATTTATAAGCAACGAAAGAATCGGTCATGGGCGATAGTTTCAGATCAGGGAC
>JAOUOM010000122.1 GCA_029880385.1 Cyclobacteriaceae bacterium
TGCAGGCTCCATGGGACGTGCTTTATCGGAAAGTGAGCAGTCGGAGGATCTGGTTTTCGAGGATTTCCAGGAGTGGATGCGTGCATGCTTTAAACCGGATTTTACCGCTTTAACAGCGATGAGTGAAAAATTTTCGCAATTGTCAAAAGCACGGCAGCGGGGTTTTGTCACGTATGCCATTGAATTGGTCCGTCAATCATTATTAGTACAGGCCGGAGGCGGTTTGACTATGTCAGAGGGCAGTGAGCTTGCCTTTGTCTCTAAGTTTAGCCAGACACTACCTTTTGAAATACTGGAAAAGGTATATCAACAGCTTAACCTGGCTATCTTGCACCTGCAGCGAAATGCCAATGCACGGATAACGCATCTGGCATTAAGTATCCGGATTTCCTTACTAATGCGACAGGGTTGACATGGTTTCGAAGCACCTAATAGGACGGAAAGAAAAGGTGGATTTTCCTGAATTTGGTCTGGCTGGTATCAGTGCAAAAGTGGACACGGGTGCCTATACCTCAGCCCTTCATTGTTCTTTTATCCGGGTAGTTGGAGAAAAGCTTGAATTTGCCATTTCACACAACACGGATGAAATACGCCTGGATCGAAAATTTACAACGACTAATTTTACGAGCCGTTTGATTCGCAGTTCCAACGGGAAAACACAGCAGCGGTATGTAATAAAAACTAAAATAAAACTGTTTGGTAAAGATTATTTGACGGAGTTTTCATTGGCAGATCGCAGTAAAATGAAAAACCCCGTATTATTGGGTCGTAAATTGATAAGTGGGCGGTTTATTGTAGATGTATCAGCAAAATACTTGTCAACCAAAAACATAAAACACAAAGAATGAATATAGGGGTACTTTCACGAAACGAAAAACTATATAGCACGAGGAGGCTGGTGGAAGCTGCCCGTGACCGTGGGCATGAAGCCACGGTCATTGATCATCTGCGCTGTGACATGATGATCCAGCAGGGAGCCATGGAAATGTACTACCTGGGCAAAAAACTTGAAAATATTGATGCGGTTATCCCCCGGATTGGGGCTTCTGTCACCTTTTATGGCACGGCGGTCGTTCGTCAGTTTGAAATGATGGATGTGTTCAGTGCCAATCGGTCAATATCTATTGTTCGATCACGCGACAAGCTCAGAAGCCTCCAGATATTGGCCGGAGCTGGCTTAGGCCTGCCAAAAACAGCTTTTACCAATTATTCGCGAGAGGAAAAACAGATTATCGAAAAGCTGGGCGGGGCACCGCTAATTATCAAGTTGCTGGAAGGAACACAAGGACTGGGCGTGGTATTGGCAGAAACCCAAAAAGCATCCAAATCGGTAATTGAAGCATTTCACGGATTAAAGGCCAGGATCATTGTGCAGGAGTTTATCAAGGAAGCAAAAGCGGCTGATATACGGGCGTTTGTCATCAATGGTGAAGTCGTCGGGGCCATGAAGCGACAGGGAAATGAAGGGGAATTCCGATCCAATATCCATCGGGGTGGGAGTGCCTCTGTCATAAAACTCAAACGGGCCGAGAAAATTGCGGCGGTAAAAGCTGCAGATGCCATGGGATTAAGTATTGCGGGTGTGGATTTGTTGCAGTCAAATCGGGGGCCTTTAATACTGGAAGTAAATTCCTCCCCCGGACTGGAAGGGATCGAAAAAGCAACCCAAATTGATATTGCCGGTAAAATAATAGAATTTATCGAGGCCAATTATTTAAAAAAACCAAAAAAGAAACACGCATAATCAGTGATACGAATCGGAACACGAAAAAGCAAACTGGCACTCTGGCAGGCTGAATGGGTAGCGGATACGTTACGTAATGGAGGGCTTGAGGCTGAACTTTTGCTGATGGAAACAAAAGGGGACAAAATTCTTGATGTTTCCATATCAAAAATCGGAAGTAAAGGGGTTTTTACCGAAGAACTCGAAGAAAAACTGGCATCGAATGAAATAGATATTGCCGTACACAGTGCAAAAGATATGCAGTCAAAATTGCCACAAGGATTTGAACTGCTGGCCTTTTCCGAAAGGGAAGGTGTACAGGATGTACTCGTCAGTGATTCGGAACTGAACCTGGATAAGCCCCTAGTGTTGGGTACCTCTTCTACCCGTCGTGTAGCGTTCTTAAAGCATTTCTATCCCCATCATTCCATTGTCGACATGCGGGGCAACCTGCAAACACGTATGGAAAAAATGCGTTCGGGTCATTGCGATGCCCTGGTATTGGCCTATGCGGGGGTACACCGTATGGGGTATGATGAACAGGTAAAAACGCATTTGCCGATTACCGGATTTGTACCGGCTGTTGGGCAGGGCAGCATTGCAATCGAATGCCATGGTTCGCTGGATCCGGACAAAAAGGCGCAGATCAGGCAATTGCTGAACCATGAAAAAACCGAACAGGCACTTTTGGCTGAGCGTGCATACCTTGCGGCTATGGACGGGGGTTGTAGCATTCCCGTTTTTGGACTGGCTACGGTTGCAAATGACCAGATTTCCCTCACGGCAGGTATAATCAGCCTCGATGGCCAACGGGTTATAAAACACACGTTATCAGGCACCAATCTCGTTGAACTTGGCAATGAAATGGCAACCTGGATACTCGCCAATGGCGGTTTGGAAATTTTGGCGCAAATCAAAAGGGAAATAAACGAGAGCCCAATGAATTGATTGATCACCAACACAATTAAAAATGACAAATAAATTTAAACTACTCGTCCTCATTATTTTTTTTAGTCTGGTTTCCTGTGGAGACAAAGATGATTATTTGGTCATCATCCATACAGCTATGGGTGATATGACGGTATTGTTATACGATGAAACACCCCTGCATAAGAAAAACTTTCTTGAACTGGCCAGCTCTGGCCGGTATGACAGTACGGTTTGGCATCGGATAATCAATGGTTTTATGGTACAGGGGGGAAATGTGTATGAAAAAGAAGGGACCGTCGAACCACAGGAAGACAGGATAACGGCAGAAATAGTTCCGGGCTTATTTCATGCCAAAGGCGCATTGGCTGCTGCCAGGATGCCGGATAATATCAATCCGGAAAGAAAATCTTCGGCCTGCCAGTTTTACATTGTACAGGGCAAAACCTATACGGCAGCGGAACTGACCATCGACCAGCGTGGCTTAAACATGGGGTTAAACCAGCTCCTTCAAATGCCCGAGTATGACTCCATTTATCAGCGATTTATACAGGTACAAATGAACAAGGGGTCAATTGAGGAAATCAACGCCCTGGCCTATTCCTATGCCGGCCTGGTAGAAGAAAAACTGGGTATCAGGATACGAAAAGAGGTTGCGCCCGAAGTGGTGGAAGCGTATACGACTGTAGGAGGAACTCCACATTTGGACAATGAATATACGGTCTTTGGACGGGTTGTAGAAGGTTTGGAGGTGATAGATAAACTGGCTGCTGTTCGTACCGCACAGGAAAACCGCCCGGTGGAACCCCTTTATCTGACAATGGAAATATCAAAAGTTGCCAAAAAAGAGATTACCGAAAAATATGGTTATCACTATGCAGAGCCAAAACAATAACGCATTAACCGGCCGAAAATGAAACTATTGATAACGGGAGCCAATGGCTTATTGGGTCAAAAGCTGGTAAGGGAATGTGATGCCCGGGGTATTGAAGTAATCGCTACGGGTGTGGGAAAAAACCGTAACCTGCCGGGACAGTACCACTATGTGCCGCTCGATATTTGTGACCCGCAGCAAGTGAAGTCGGCCATCGCCAAATTTCGTCCGGATGTAGTCATAAATACAGCCGCAATGACGCAGGTGGATCAATGTGAAACGGACAGAGAGGCCTGCTATACCCTGAATGTACGTTCGGTATCCTACCTGATTGAGGCATGTAGGGAAAGCCATAGTTTTTTACTCCATTTGTCCACTGATTTTATTTTTGATGGTAAAAACGGGCCCTATAAAGAAACCGACGAGCCAAACCCCCTGAGTTATTACGCTGAGACAAAACTGGAATCGGAAAAATTGCTGGAGGCCAGTGGAATTGATTGGGCGATAGCCCGGACCATGCTTGTTTATGGAATTGTCCACGACATGAGTCGTTCCAATATTATTTTGTGGGTAAAGCAAAACCTGGAACAAGGAAAAAAAATAAAGGTAGTGAACGACCAGTGGCGAATGCCCACATTAGCCGAAGATTTGGCAAAAGGGTGCCTGCTGATCGCCCAGAAACGTGCGCAAGGAATATTTCATCTTTCAGGCAAGGACATGCTAACCCCGTATAACATTGCGGTTGCCACAGCCGAATTTTTCAAGCTTGATCCGCAGTTAATTGAAGAAGTGGACGGTACAGTGTTTTCCCAAACTGCACGGAGGCCAGCCCGTACGGGCTTTGTTTTGGATAAAGCCAGGACCCGGTTAGGGTATGAGCCCGTTGGTTTTTCCGACGGGATTGCCATCTTGTCCGGACAACTTGACCGCTTATCGCAATAAAACCTCTTTTTAAATCGCTGAAAATGAGGCCTGTTTATTTTTTACACAATGATTTTGCAAAAAATCGTTGGAATTTGAAATCATTTCATATATTTATCCTTCCGAAAGAACCGCAATTTTTTAAAAGTAATTTTTAAGAGCTATGAAACGAATATTCAGCTATGGATTAGTCTTCTTTTTGATTCAATCAGTATTTTCCCAGCATACAATTGAACTCAACGAAAGCGATGTTGACATGAAGGTGTTGACCTGGCATTACGATAAATACAAAAACAGTCAGGAAGTTGTTTGGAGCCTGGAAGCCCATGAAGGTGTTGGCACATTTATCGCAAGATTTATTTACGAAAATGGCCAATACGAAGTAGACTATGATGAAAAGGGAAATATCCTGAAAGAGATCATATTTTATACGGAAGACAAAGTGCCGACAGAGGTCATCCAGATATTGGACTACCGGGTGGTAAAGTATAAAATAGACTCCTTTCACAAGGAGACAACCTTTGAAAACAAGGCACCAAAAGAAGTCTATTTTCGGGTAGAAGCCCGTGCCAAAACAGGAGGTGAAGTTGTTTACTGGTTTGATCAGGACTTCAACATTTTGCCAAAAAAGAGGGATGAGGTAGCAAGCCGGTGAGACTTGCAGCGATATTATTGAGCTACCTCCACAATCATTTCCACTTCCACTGCAATATTGCTGGGTAAGGATGCCATGCCTACAGCGGCTCTGGCATGCTTTCCCCGCTCACCAAATACGGACACCATCACATCTGAATATCCATTGATCACCTTGGGGTGTTCCGTAAAGTCAGCAGAGGCATTGACCATGCCCAGTACCTTGACTATGCGAACGACTTTATTCAAATCACCAATTTCGGCTTTTAAAGACGACAATTGTTGAATGGCCGTAAGCCGGGCAGCTTCATATCCTTCTTCAATGGTTAAATCAACACCTAATTTTCCTTCTACATAGCCGCCATCCGGTTTTGAGGGACCTTTGCCGGCCAGAAAAATCAGGTTGCCGGTTTGTACGGCATTTACATAGCTGGCAACAGGTGCCGAGGGCTCTGTCAAAACAATACCAAGGGATGCGATCCGCTCTTCTATATCATAATCATACCGGTCAGTTGCAGACCTATCAGCCTGTGATTGGGTACAGGCAAAAGGCACGACGATGAGTGATAATAATAGCAGGTTTTTCATATTTACGGGTTTTGGTTCACTATAATTTGCCAGATAGGCTGGGCAACTACTTCCCTCCTTTTTTCTTTTTTCCCAGTATGTCTTTTACTGCATCCTGGGCTTTTTCCTTGGCCTTATCGACTTCCGTTGCTGCGGCATCTTTTGCTGCTTCTTTTTCTTTGTTTAGTGTTGTGGCTAATGAATCCTTGGCTTGCTGGGTGGTTTCGTTGGCTTTCTGCGTTATCAGGGTCTTTTGTTCGGTGATTTTTTCCCTTGATTCATTTACAAAGGCATCTTTAATGGAGCTGCTTTCTTTGCTTCCGGCAGGTACTACTGCCAACAGTTTCACTTCTGGCTTTAAAAAGTTACCACCTACACCCATGTTTACATCCATGGCAGATGTGACCAGGTTTGATTGGCCGGTAAAGGAGGCAAGGGCAGAATTTAAGGTTTCACCCGCAGCACCTGTCGGGATATTTTTCATCGTCATAACATAGCTCAATAACCCATCGATGGTATTGCTTCCCGAAATAGTCGTTGTATAGCCGCCTAGTTTTACATCAAAAGGCTTGACAAACACACTTCCATCTTTGATTTCGGCTTTCAATAGCACGTCTTTGAGGGAAACACTCTCATCTTCCTGTTTCACTTTGGTAACGGTGGAGACAGCACCCAGCAATTTGACATCATTCAATGAGGCGCGTACAATGTTGATGAGACCGGCACCGGTAATGGTCTCATATTTGGGTAGCATATCATCTCCCAGAAGCCCG
>JAOUOM010000002.1 GCA_029880385.1 Cyclobacteriaceae bacterium
TACGTCGCTTTCGGTTTCCGAAGGAATCGAGGTGACCATCAGTCGGGGTAGTGACGAAAAAGCCCTGGTAGAGGCTTCCGGCATTGAATTGTCCGATGTGATCACCGAAATCACCGGCGATCGCCTTAAAATCCACCTGGCCAACAACCTCCGAGTGAACCACGTACGGGTCAGGGTCTACCTCACCTATCGTCAACTGGATGAATTGCGTGCATCGTCGGCTGCCAGCCTTTCTTCTGACGAAGTACTGGAGGCTGAGGATCTGCGCATCGACGTTAGTAGTGCCGCCAGTATTAAACTGGCAATAGAAGTCCGCAAGCTGGACGTGAACGTATCGAGTGCAGGAGATGTGGAATTGAGCGGTCACGCCAACAGCCAGCGCGTAGAGGTAAGCAGCGCAGGTGATTACGACGCCAGTGAACTGGAATCGGCAATGGCAGATGTGGATGTGAGCAGCTCCGGCAAAGCAGGAGTTTTTGTGACGGAAATACTCGAAGCCGATGCGAGCAGTGCCGGAAAAGTGATCTATCGCGGCAACCCATCCAAAATGTATGGCAATTCAAGCAGTGGAGGCCACATTCGAAAAGGGTGAACATACTTATAAGTGAACGAAAAACCCGCCCGGGCTCGGGTGGGTTTTTTTCTTTTTTAGCCCGGATTACCTGCGGAAAGACCGATCTTTGCATGGATCAAAAAAGGAGTAGTGCCACTGTTTTTTGGCGGCCCCCTTTTTTAACCATATCACTATACTTGATAGTCTATGAAACGATTGCTGCCGCTGTTACTGACCCTTCTTGTCGCTTGCGATACACCCACAATCAAACGGGACAGGTTTTTCCTGTTGGGAAACCAGGCCCTGGGGAATAAAGAATATTCCCAGGCCGAACGATATTTCACACAAGCCTTGGAAATTGACCCGTCATTTGCTCGGGCTTTCAACAACCGAGGTGTGGTGAAAATGCAGGACGAACGTCCATTCGAAGCCATACTCGATTATAACCAGGCCCTGCTGATCCAGCCCGTATATTGGGATGCACAACTAAACCGGATTCAGGCACTGGAGGCGACGCATCAATATGAACGGGGTTTGAACGAAATAGCAGAAATGGAATTATCCTTTCCGGATTCAGCTAAGGTATTCGTGATGAAAGGATTGCTTCTGACCAAAACCATGGACTATATGGCAGCCACATCGGCTTTTGAACAGGTTTTGCGGCTGGATCAGAACCATCCGGATGTACCCGTCAACCTGGCAACCCTGGCCTACCTGAAGGGAAATCACCGGGAAGCGATCGAACGGCTGTTGGCACTGACAGGTACACAGTCCGATAAGCCGGAAGCATGGAACACCCTCAACCAGGCTTACCTGGCCAATGGAGATCTCGGGAAAGCCCTGGATGCCATTCAGACAGCAATTAAACTGGAACCCGCAGATCCATACTACCTCAACAACCGCGGGTTTACGTATTTGATGATGGATTCCCTCAACCTTGCCCTGTCAGACATCAACCAAAGTATTGTGCGGGATCCCGAAAACCAGTGGGCCTACCGCAATAAAGGAATTTATTTCCTGAAAAAAGGCGAACCACAGCAGGCCATTACCTATTTTCTGGGGGTCATTGAATCCGGGCAATACGTGGAAAATATCTACCAATACCTGGCCGATGCATACAAAGCCAACGGCCAACCGGATCTGGCCGATGCATCCTATGCCAAACATACCGGTCAGTAGTCTTCTTCTTCGGGCAAAGGCCGGAACAACTGGATGAGCGAAGCAATGTGTGAAAACAGAATGACCGGCACAACAAAGCCCGGCAGTAATACAAAAGGAAAACTGAAAACAGCAACATTGGCAACCGGGTAGCGGGCAGGGTCAAAAAAGAAAGGGGATGCCATCAACGCATGGATCCCAAGGTTGAGGGCAAGTCCCAGGGCCAATACATTCCAGATGACAGCACCTGCACGTGATTTGCTCCGAAGGCCAACCAGGAAAACACCCGCAAATGGGGCAGAAATACCGGCCAGGATATCAAAATTGATCCCTTCGAATGTGAGGATTTGCGGAAATACCTCATACAGTGTGAGCCACCAAAGGATAATTTCTATGGGTACCCGGATAATGTGGAGGTAGGTGAGCGTGGTAATGGGCATGCGGAGGATAAAATCCCTTGATTTTTTTACTACCAAAGCCAGTAGGATCGCCAGGCCCGGGATACCGATTACCCATAAAAACCGGATTGGATAGTCCTGGATTTCATCAAAATAATGATAGCGTGTCAGCGTGGAAAGCCCAAACAGCCAGGCAATCGCAAAGGTAAAGACAATGATGGGCGTGTAGTTTTTGTTTTCGGGTGAGGCGATGACCAGTGCGTAGAGAAGGAAGCCCAGGGTGGTGACGACAACTGCCAGAAAGGTGATGTTTACATAATTGGGGATATTTTCCATGGGGTGGGAGAAGGGATGCGCAATAGCAATATAATGAATCAAAATATATTTATTGGATATTTTTGGGCGAGATGAAAGGCCATCCTGTAATCCGCTTATTATCGCAAAGGCTCGGCAAACCACTGCCGGGAGCAGACGCCCATGGACAAATGCGTGCCCGTCCTTCGTCTGGTGCCCGTCTTTCTGTCCGGCATACGGAGCCGCCCAGACCGGGAGCTGTGTTGATATTGCTGTATGCCGACAAGGGCCGGTTGTTTTTTCCGCTCATTCAGCGGCCTTCCTACGAGGGGGTGCACGGGGGCCAGATCGGCTTGCCCGGCGGCAAGCAGGAACCTTCAGATGCCGACCTGGTACAGACTGCTCTACGCGAAACAAATGAGGAAATCGGGGTGGACAAACATGTGGTGCATGTTTTGGGCAGCCTGACACCCTTTCATGTGGCCGTAAGCAACCACATGATCCTGCCCGTGGTTGGTTTTGTTGAAAAAAAACCTGTTTTTGTTCCGGATCACCAGGAAGTGGAGGAGGTGATTGAAGCCCCGTTACACCAGTTATTGGATGGTTCGTACCGGAAGGAAACCGAAATCAACGTGCGGGGAGTGAGGCTGGTGGCCCCTTATTTTGACCTGGAAAACCGGATCGTTTGGGGTGCTACGGCCATGATGCTAAGTGAATTGGCGTCAATACTGACCGAGCCGGGTGCCGGTTTGCATACTCAGTAGTTGCCGGGTTGACTAACGGGCATTGAAATTTCGGAGCCGCAACTGGGTAAGTTTCCGTTTGGTATCAAGTGGGAAGTCCCCTTTCATCATCCAGTCATAAAATGAGGGCTCCTGGGCCAGTATGTCTGATACCGGCTTTCCTTTATGTTTTCCGAAATTGAAGACTTCCAGTCCTTTTTCATTGTACACAATTCGTCCGGCCAGGTCTACCATGCGCTGGTTGATCAGGTCATGGATTTTGTCCATGTCGTTTTCGAGAGTACCAAGTTCCTGACCCAGCATGTCGGTGAGTGACTGTCCTTCGTAACGCTCGATTTGGGCTTTAAAAACGTCGCGTGTCGCACGTGTGTCGGCCAGGGCACTGTGCGCATTTTCGAGTGTTTTGTCGCAATAGAATTTATAGGCAGCTGTCAGGTTGCGTTTTTCCATCATATGAAAAATTTTCTGTGCATCCAGCAACCGTCGGTTATCTACTTCAAAATCAACATCGGAACGAAGAAATTCCTCGACCAAAAGGGGGACGTCAAATTTCAATATGTTGAAGCCTGCCAAATCACATCCTTCGAGAAACTGGGCCATGGAGCGGGCAACCTGCCGGAAACTCGGCTCATCCTTCACATCATCGTCATAGATTCCGTGGATCAGGCTGGCCTCCAGCGGAATGGGGATGGTCGGGTTGATTTTTCTTACTTTTTCTATTTCCTCGCCATCGGGCATGATTTTGATCAAGGCAATTTCCACGATCCGGTCGTGGGAAGTGTTTGTTCCGGTGGTTTCCAGGTCAAATACGACAAGCGGGTTTTTTAGGTTTAACTTCAATCGTCTGGCTTTTAGTCTTTGAATGTTTTAATGGCCTCATAAAATTGAGCCTCTGTCACGCCGAGACGTCGCAGGAGGGTAAGGGCAGCACCGGCATGCGAAGGAAAATTGGTATTTGGTGTGGTGATGTCCGGTCCGTTGTTGATGGTAAATCCGTTTGCGGTAGGAGTAGCCGTCAGCGATTCGTATTCGATCAGAATGACGTCTTCCCGGTCTTTTTGTGCACTGATCACAGTGGCCAGGTTGTCTTCTTGGTTGTAAATGATGGTTCCGCCTTTTGGGGTTTTGTCACCCAGTGCTTCGTATTGGGCAATGTAATCATCAAAGGATAAATATTCATTAGGGTATATCTCTTCGATGTGGTGGATCACGGCAATGTGATGACGGCAGGCATGGAAGTTGGCTTGCTGGCTGCCTTCCGGAATATGGTCGTCGCCCTGAATAAGGATAACCGGGGCATCCGAGAGTTGCTGCTCGCCACTTATAAAAGCATAATCAAAGGGTTTTTTGATGAAAGATAGAACATGAGCTGCCAGCCGGGTGATTTCCAGGGTGCCTTCATTTCCAATAATTACGATTCGTTGTTTGTCTTGTATTTTTTCAAAATCCAGTGTCATGGGATAAAGATAAGTGCCAAAAATACAGGAATTTTAAAGGGGGGCAAACCAGACCGCTTTTATTTTAGTGTGGAAAATAATGTTAATAAGGGATGGGAAACTTTATATGGTAAATCATTACCGTGTCGTTGTGGCAAGTTGTAGGTTTGTAGCCTATACTTTTGACAGATTCAGAACCTACTCGCATTTTTTAATGGAAAGTGATAAATCATCCGCTGTACGACTTGCCAGCAAACCCCGTCGATTGACACTCACAGACACTACGGAAGTGTTGGGCAAATTGCCCCCACAGGCGGTAGACATTGAAGAAGCCGTACTTGGCGCGCTCATGCTGGAAAGGGATGCACTTTCTACGGTCATCGACATTCTGAAGCCTGAAAGTTTTTATCGTGACGCTCACAGGCATATCTACGAAGCCATTGTCACACTTTTCAACCACTCCGAGCCTGTCGATATCAAAACAGTGGTCTACCAG
Organism: Cyclobacteriaceae bacterium; assembly: GCA_029880385.1. GTDB lineage: Bacteria > Bacteroidota > Bacteroidia > Cytophagales > Cyclobacteriaceae > JAOUOM01. The sequence goes on from JAOUOM010000002.1 coordinate 5,079, forward strand.
CTCCGCAAAAATGGTACACTGGAACTGGTGGGAGGAGCCTATTATGTATCGGACCTCACGACCCGTGTCAATTCCGCGGCTAATATTGAATACCATGCCAGAATAATTTCCGAACAATCCATCAAACGGGAACTGATCCGGATTTCGTCGGAAATACAGCAGGATGCATACGAGGACACGACAGACGTGTTCAAGCTACTGGACAGGGCCGAGCAATCCCTTTTTGATGTGTCTGAATCACACATTCGAAAAAATTACGACAAAATGAGCTCCCTGCTTGACAAGGCCATTTTGGAAATAGAGCAGAAAAAAGATAAAAAAGACGGGCTGACAGGGGTCCCGAGCGGATTTACGGCACTCGACCGGGTCACCTCAGGCTGGCAACCTTCCGATCTTGTCATTATTGCGGCACGTCCGGGTATGGGTAAGACCGCTTTTGTGGTGTCGGCCATGCGAAATGCCGCCATTGACTTCAACTCCCCTGTTGCCATATTTTCGTTGGAAATGTCAAGCGTTCAGCTGGTCAATCGTCTGATCAGTGCAGAGGCCGAGCTGGAAAGTGAGAAAATCAAGCGAGGGGATCTGGCTGACTATGAATGGGAACAGCTTCTGCACAAAACCAGCAGGTTGTCCGAGGCCCCGATATTTATTGACGACACGCCCGGGCTTAGTATCCTGGAGCTACGGGCCAAAGCCCGCAGGCTGGTCGCCCAACACGGTGTGAAACTGCTGATCATAGATTACCTGCAGTTGATGAGTGGTGATGCATCCAAAAACTCGGGCGGTAACCGGGAGCAGGAAATTGCCTCGATCTCACGGGCTCTAAAAGGAATTGCCAAGGAGTTAAATGTGCCGGTATTGGCACTGTCACAGCTGAGCCGTGCTGTGGAGACACGCGGCGGTGACAAAAAACCCCAGCTTTCGGATTTGAGGGAATCGGGTTCCATTGAGCAGGATGCCGACATGGTCATGTTCCTTTACCGACCGGAGTACTACGGCATTACCCAGGGAGAAGACGGCATGCCGCTAAACGGTATGGGTGAGGTGATCATTGCCAAGCACAGGAATGGTCGTACCGATACCGTTCAGCTTAAATTTATCGGTAAGTTTACCAAGTTTGCGGATCTGGATCAGGGACTACCTGAGAGCTATGGGCAATCATTCCCTTCGCCGGGTAAGTCCAATACCGATTTTACGATCACCCTGCCCAGTAAGGGTAGTCGAAAGGGCGACGAGGAAATGCCCTTTTGATCATCCGTTTAGTTATTCATCCAATTCAAAAAGGAAATTCTGATAGGCGTTTTGCAGCTCGCCCAGTGCCTTGTGATCGGTCGTGACCGATAGCTTGGCAATTCCGGTTTCAAATATTTTTCGGGTCTTTTCTATTTTCCCTTGTTCGGCAAAAAACGCAGCAGCATGGTAATAGGTAGCGGTATAGTCAGGATGTGCTGTAAGTAGCCTATCAAAATATTCTTCGCTTTTTTGCGAGTTTTCCGCCATGTATTCCAATGCCAGCGCATACAAAACGAACGGATCGTCTGGGTTTTCGGATAGAAAGGAATGTAGTGATTTTAGTCGTTCTGCGTTCATGCCTTGTGGTTTTTATTTCTTTCATTATTGACTAACTTCACAGCCAAAAGTACGGCATATTTTATCAGGATCACCGGGTAAATCGTGCTGTTTTGACCTGCTGGCAGGGCAAATAAAAATGTATTGAAACACCAAACGTAACCTTAATTAACTCAAAAGCCTGTTTTAATATCGTTCACCATGAAAATACTGGTTTGCATAACACATGTCCCGGACACAACTGCCCGGATCGCATTTACAGACAATAATACCCGGTTTGACAAGACCGGAGTACAATATATAATCGGTCCATACGACGACTATGCACTGGCTCGTGCGGTGGAGCTCAAAGAGCAATTGGGAGGGAGCATTACCGCACTGAATGTAGGGGGTAGCGAGACTGAACCCACCATACGCAAAGCACTGGCTATCGGTGCCGATGATGCCGTACGTGTAGACGCCGAACCCACCGATTCGTTTTTTGTGGCCAATCAAATTGCGCATGTGGCCAGGGATGGACACTATGATCTGATCCTGATGGGCAGAGAATCTATCGACTACAATGGCGGACAGGTTCATGGCATGGTGGGTGAACTTTTAGGGATTCCATCAGTTTCACCAGTAATGACCTTGATTGTAGAAGGCCAAAAGGTGAAAATGACAAGGGAGATTGAAGGAGGAAAAGAATTTGTAGAGGCTGATATGCCCCTGGTAGCCGGATGCCAGGAGCCAATCGCCGAATGGAAAATCCCCAATATGCGAGGTATCATGTCGGCACGTACCAAACCACTGCATGTTGTGGCCCCGGTTTCTGACGAGCAGCGAACCCATGTAGGTTCGTATGAACTGTTGCCTCCCAAAGCAGGGGTGAAACTGGTCGATCCGAACGATATGGCCGGACTGGTTAATTTATTGAAAAACGAAGCAAAAGTGATTTGATTTATGGCAACATTGGTTTTTTTAGAAATAGATGAGGGGAGCGTAAAAAAATCTTCCTTCGAAGCGATAAGTTATGCGTCGGCTATAAATGCCGAAACCACAGCGGTCGCTTTTGGTGATTTATCCGCTGACGACCTTGCGAAAATAGGAAAAGCCGGAGCAACTAAGCTGCTCCACGTGACCGATGCGCCCTTTGCCCAACCCAATAGCATGGCCTATGCCTCGGCATTGGCAGAGGCTATGGAAAAGACAGGGGCTGATACACTGGTACTGGCCAAATCATCGCTCGGCGATGCAATAGCCGCCAGGACTTCTGTTAAATTATCGGCTTCATTGATTTCAAATGTGACCTCACTGCCCGGGGAAGAGGGGGGCTTTAGTGTCCGAAAAAGCATCTATACCGGAAAAGCATTTGCCAATACCCAGTCGGTGACGTCCCGCAGAGTGCTCACGCTTCGCAAAAATGCGGCACTGATCCGTGAAGACGGTCAAACAGTGGCCGTGGAAGGATTTCAACCAACTGTACGCGATGCTGATTTCAACGTAAAAGTCCTGTCGCGTGAAAAAGCCACAGGTGAAATCTTGTTGCCCGAAGCAGACATCGTAGTATCCGGAGGCAGGGGGATGAAGGGGCCTGAAAACTGGAACCTGATCGAAGGACTGGCTCAGGCCCTCGGGGCAGCTACCGGATGCAGCAAGCCGGTATCTGATATGGACTGGCGCCCCCACCGGGAGCATGTCGGGCAGACGGGACTAAAAGTAGCCCCCTCCCTCTATATTGCCGTCGGTATTTCAGGGGCAATACAACACCTGGCAGGTGTCAATTCATCGAAATATATTTTAGTAATTAATAAAGATCCGGAAGCACCCTTTTTTAAAGCCGCCGATTATGGCGTGGTGGGGGATGCTTTTGAGGTATTGCCCCGGTTAACCGAGGCAGTGAAAGCACAATTAGGATAAATGGCAAAGAAAATTAGGTTGGAAATATTAGGGCTTTCGTCCAGTCAGTCACAGTCGTCCGGATCATTCGCATTGGTTCTGGGTGAGACAAGTGGAAACCGTCGGTTACCGATCATTATAGGTATGTTTGAAGCACAGGCTATCGCGATTGAAATTGAAAAAATAACACCAAACAGGCCAATGACCCATGACTTGTTCAAGTCTTTTGCCTACAATTTTGGTTTTACGGTCAAGGAAATCATGATTTCAGACTTGAAAGAGGGGGTGTTTTTTGCTAAAATCGTCTGTGAGAATAATGGACAGTCCGTAGAAATTGACGCAAGGCCTTCTGATGCAATTGCCATAGGCCTTCGGTTTGGAGTGGAAATATACACCAATGACGACATTCTTACCGAAGCGGGTATCGTGTTTACCGATGAATCCGAAGAAGAACCGGTTATAGAAGAAGAACCAGACAAGCCCAAAGAGCCGGAAAAACCGAAAAAAATGTCGGATTATAGCAATGACCGGCTGAATGAGTTGTTGGAAGAGGCCCTGGTGAGTGAGGATTATGAGCGTGCTGCCCAGATTCGTGATGAACTCAACCGGAGAAATTAGCCTGTTTTTATGATGTAACCAACTAACCCCTTGTAGCCCCATGGATTTTTTACGTGCTTTTTTTGGCCTCGTTTTGCTGGTTGGCTGCGCCTTTTTATTATCAGGTAAGCGTAAAAATATCGACTGGAAGCTGGTGGGAATTGGGATTTCCATTCAGATAGCAATCGCGGTGTTAATCGGGCAGGTGCCGGTTGTACAGGTTGCCTTTGAATGGATCAGCAGTGGGTTTGTCCGTTTTTTAAACTTTGCGCTGGCAGGTGCCGAGTTTTTGTATGGAGACCTGGCCAAAAACAGTAATGCCGTTCCGGGTACCCGTCACAACATGGGCTTTTTGTTTGTGTTTCAGGCCTTACCGACCGTTATCTTTTTTTCATCAGTCACAGCAGGGCTCTATTACCTGGGTGTCTTGCAAAAAATTGTCTATGGTTTTGCCTGGGTGATGACCAAGACAATGCGGCTTTCAGGAGCGGAAAGCCTTTCGGCAGCCGGTAATATCTTTTTGGGCCAGACAGAAGCCCCCATGTTGGTCAAACCCTTTATAGGTAACATGACCCAATCGGAGCTCAACTGCCTGATGACAGGAGGTATGGCAACCATCGCAGGAAGTGTGCTGGGTGCGTATGTTTCGTTTTTGGGAGGGGGTGACCCGGTGCTTCAGGCACGTTTTGCGACGTACCTGCTCAGTGCATCCATAATGAATGCCCCCGCTGCAATCGTTATGTCAAAAATCTTCCTTCCGGAAAACGAGCCTGATAAAATCGATACCCGCCTTTCGGTTAGTAAAGAGGGTATCGGCGTTAATTTAATTGATTCCCTGGCACAGGGGGCTTCCGATGGTGTAAAACTATCCTTAAATATTGCCGGCATGTTGTTGGCTTTTATCGCGATTATTTATGCACTCAATTGGGTACTCGTTGACGGGATCGGTGCAGTGACCGGCCTCAATGAATACGTGCGCGCTTCTACCAACGGTACGTTTGAGGGCTTTTCGCTCCAATATATCCTGGGGCAGGTTTTTCGGCTGTTTGCATTTGCCATTGGAGTGGACTGGGCAGAAACCCTTCAGGTCGGGAGCCTGTTAGGGCAAAAAATGGTCATCAATGAGTTTGTGGCCTATTTAAGCCTCGCCGATATGAAAACAGCCGGTTTGCTTAGTCAGAAGTCCATTGTGATTTCTACCTATGCGTTGTGTGGTTTTGCCAATTTTAGTTCCATTGCCATCCAGATAGGTGGGATTGGCGGTATGGCTCCCGGTCGGCAGGCAGATTTGTCACGCTTGGGATTTCGGGCATTACTTGCCGCCACACTTGCCACGCTGATGACGGCCACGATTGCCGGTGCCTTGTTTCACTAAATTATGCCTGGGAGATCATCTGATCCATGATGAGTGTGGCAGTGGCCGGATTGGTCGCGATGGGTATATTGTGAACGTCACACAGGCGCATGAGCATTTGTACATCGGGTTCATGGGGATGTTTGCCCATGGGGTCACGAAAAAAGATCACGGCAGCCAGTTTTTTTTCAGCCGCCATAGCGGCTATTTGGGCATCGCCACCTACCGGGCCCGACAACAAACACTGCACGTTTAGTCCGGCTTTTTCGGCATGGCTGCCGGTAGTGCCGGTAGCTACCAATTCAATTTTGGACAGATGTGATTTGTACTTGAGCAGGAAGGCGACCATTTCAGCTTTTTTGCCATCATGGGCAATTACGGCTATTTTCATTTTTTTATTTGTTTAAGGAAATATGGTGACAGGACACTTTGTTTTTGTCAGGGGCAAATTGGGAAATCCAACCCCATCATCAACAAAAACGGCCTGTGGCGAAATTGCCCCAGACCGTTTTGATATGCAAATGATCTGTGTTATTTAATTGTTGCTATTCGTACTTGGCGTTGGGCGTGGGAGCCCCGCTCAAAATTTCGGCACTGGCATTTTCAGCGTATTTTTCAAAGTTTTTAATAAAACGCCGCGCCAGGTCATTTGCCTGTTTGTAAAAACCAACGTCATTTCTCCATGTCTCCCGCGGTGACAGGATTTCCGAAGGTACATTCGGACACGTCAGGGGTATTTCGGCACCAAAAATCGAATGGGTACGGTACCCTACATTGTCAAGGACCCCGCTTAGTGCCGCCGTGATCATGGCACGCGTATAGCGAAGGCTGATGCGGCTGCCAACCCCATAGGGCCCTCCCGTCCAGCCGGTATTTACCAGCCAGATGTTTACCTGGTACTGGTCCATTTTTGTGCCCAGCATTTCCGCATATTTGGCAGGATGAAGGGGCAAAAATGGAGCCCCGAAACAAGCCGAAAATACAGGTTCGGGTTCCGTAATCCCTGCTTCCGTGCCGGCTACCTTCGACGTATAGCCCGAAATAAAATGGTACATGGCCTGGGCCTTTGAGAGCCGCAGAATGGGTGGGATCACGCCAAAGGCATCACAGGTCAGGAAAAATATGTTTTTGGGTATGCCCCCGATGGAAGGGCTGATGGCATTGCGAATGTGTTCAATGGGATAGGAAACCCTCGTATTTTCGGTCACACGGCTATCCGCATAATTGATGTTTCGCGTTCCGTCATGAAAACGTGTGTTTTCGACAATGGCTCCATAGCGGATGGCATCCCAGATATCGGGTTCTTTTTCGTGCGATAAATCGATCACTTTGGCATAACAGCCCCCCTCAAAGTTGAATACGTTTTTATCCGTCCACCCATGCTCGTCGTCCCCGATGAGGAGCCGGTTGGGATCGGCCGATAGTGTGGTTTTGCCCGTGCCCGAAAGGCCGAAAAAGATTGCCGTGTCGCGTTCTTCTATTCCCATATTGGCCGAGCAGTGCATGGAGAGCACGCCCTCGTCTTGTGGGAGAATGTAGTTGAGGACGGAAAAGATTCCTTTTTTCATTTCACCCGAATATTGCGTGCCACCAATTAAAATCATCCGACGGCTAAAGTTTACGATGGCAAAATTTTCCTGGCGTGTGCCGTCATGCTCCGGGTCAGCCTTGAAGTCGGGGCAGCAGATTACGGTGAAATTGGGTTCAAAAGTATCCAGCTTGTATTCCTCAGGTTGTAAAAACATGTTGTAGCAAAAGAGGTTGTGCCAGGCATAAGTGTTGACAAAGCGTACCCTGAGGCGATGGGTTTTGTCGGCACCGGCATACATATCGCGGATATAGACTTTTTTGTCTTCCAGATAGCCCGTCATCTTGTTCAGGATACGGTCAAAGTTGGCAGGGCTGATGGGCTGGTTGACCGGGCCCCACCATACGGTGTCTTTGGTTTTCTCATCTTCCACAATAAACTTGTCCTTGGGGGCCCTGCCCGTAAATTTTCCCGTATCCACGGTCAGTGCACCTGTATCTGCCAAGTGGCCTTCCCTGTTTTTGATGGATTCTTCGATTAGTGCAGCCTGCGCCAGGTTCCAGTGGGCTTCTTTTACCTTAATGCCTATGTCATGGAGGTCGCTTTTTTGGGATTTCAGTCCGAATTCTTGCATGAGGGGGTTTGGGTTTAATCAGGTTTTATGTTGTTTCAAATATCTCGTACACTTTTTTTTGATCAACTGACAATACTCAGTGACAGAAGGGCTTATAAATCAGTGAAAAAGACTGGTGTGAATTTAACCGGTATTTAAAAACCAAAAAAATAACGACCACATTTCAGGGTAAAATCCCGGTTACGGATTGCCCCGCTTTTTTCATTCACAATTATTGTGTACTTGCCAATAATTAGGTTAAAATTGTTGGTTGGACAAATGGAGTGATTTGTCTGCTATTCGCTTTAATTTCAATAAATAAACGACAACCTGATGAGTGTGACCCAAAACGAAAAGACCTTGTTTGGCCATCCCTACGGCCTTTATATTTTATTTTTTACCGAAATGTGGGAACGATTTTCCTATTACGGTATGCGTGCACTGCTGGTGCTGTTCCTGATTTCGGAATCGACAAGTGAAAATCCCGGCTATGGCTGGACCGAAAAAGAGGCACTAAGCCTGTATGCCTGGTACACGATGTTGGTATATGTGGCAAGTATCCCGGGAGGGTTGCTGGCGGATAGGGTACTGGGGCAGAAAAAAACCGTCATGCTGGGCGGCTTGCTGCTGGTGGCCGGTCATAGCGTGCTGGCCGTCGAGCATATCATCGCTTTCTACATTGGACTGGGACTCATTATCCTTGGGGTAGGCGGACTGAAACCCAATATTTCGACCATGGTAGGGGGGCTGTATGCTACGGATGATTCCAGGCGCGACATGGCATTCAAGATCTTTTATATGGGCATCAACCTGGGTGCCTTCCTGTCTGCCCTGATTGTGGGTGGCGTGGGCGAATTATACGGCTGGCACTATGGATTTGGATTGGCCGGTATTTGTATGCTGTTTGGTCAGATCGTTTTTGTCTGGGGAAATAAATATTTGACCGGTGTCGGAGAATTTATTGGTAAAGGCGACAATCCCCATAAGGAAAGTTTCAAAAAACCACTGACACGGATAGAAAAAGACAGGATGCTGGTTCTGTTCCTTTCATTTCTTATTGTCATCGTATTCTGGGGGGCCTTTGAGCAGGCCGGTGGATTGATGAATATCTATGCTTTCCAAAAAACAAACCGTATGATTGGCGGTTTTGAGGTACCGGCTTCCTGGTTTCAGTCACTCAATGCCTTTTTTATTCTGGCGTTTGCCATTTTGGTCGGTAGCTTTTGGGTATGGTGGAAATCCCTGAAAAAAGAATCATCGCTGTTATTTCAAATGGCTGTGGGTGTGGTAATCATGTCGATTGGCTTTTACTTTATGACGGCTGCTTCCCTCGAATTTGAAGCCAAGGGGAGCAGTGCCATGTACTGGTTGCTTTTTGCCTATTTGTTCCATACCCTGGGCGAACTGTGTACCTCACCTACTGCGATGGCACTGATCACCAAGCTGGCACCCGTGAAATATGCTTCTTTTATGATGGGTGCCTATTTTGCCTGTACGGGCTTTGGAAATTACCTGGCCGGTAGCCTGGGTGGTTGGGCCCAGACAGCCGGTGAGTTTGAGATTTTTACCGGCATAGCGGTTTTTTGTACATTGTTTGGCCTCCTGGTGATTTCATTGCTCAAACCACTCAAGCGCCTGGCGCATGGTGTTGATTAATTCATTTTTTGGATGAAAAATATACGCATTATCGCAGGTGGACTTCTTTTGTTCACCTGTTTTTTAACGGTCGGACAAAACCGCCTCACCCACCAGTTTGTATTTGATACCCTTCCGTTCATTCCCGGGCATCGGGTGAAACGTCTGGAAGTTTTCGCACAAGAACCAATGAATAAGGGCAAGATTCTTTTCCTGGGAAACAGTATTACGGAAGGGGGGCCCTGGGCCGAACTGACGGGTGATCCTACGGTGATCAACCGGGGCATCGGTGGCGATATTGCACACGGTGTGCTCACCCGGATGGATGAAGTGATCGACCGAAAGCCTTCCAAGCTGTTTTTGATGATCGGGGTCAATGACCTGGGCAAAGACATTCCCGGGGCAGTCATTGCCGATAAAGTACGCCAGATCATTGAACGCGTGCAAAAGGAAAGCCCCAAAACAGAAATATTCCTTCAAAGTATCCTTCCGGTCAATCCCGAAATTGAGGGATTTCCACAACATTATGACAAAGGGTACCAGATCCTTATGACCAATCAACTGCTTTACAAAGTGGCAGTGGATGCGGAGGTTACTTTTATCAACCTTTATCCCTATTTCCTGGATGCACGTCAGCGGCTGAGGGAAGATTTCACAACCGATGGCCTGCACTTGAGCCGTGCGGCCTATGAATTGTGGGTCAACTTATTGAACGACTGGGGATATTTGTAAGGACGGGATAAATGAAAAGCCATAAACGACCTCCTGAGTGGGTCGTTTATGGCTTTTTTCCTTCAGGCCATTGTCAGAAACTGCCCCGGATGGCAATCACAAAATTTCGTCCGGAAGCCTGTATGTTTGACGCAAATACCCGGTAGTTGCTGTCCAGGATATTTTCAAGGCTCATCTGCATTTGCAGGTAGCGATTGAGTTGCCCGGATATTCTTGCATTTAGCGTTATCCATGAAGGCATGCCATGGGGAGTTGCATTCGGGAAATTATCTTCGCCCACGAGGTTGTAGTCCTTCACACGTTTCCATCCATTGTACAGGCTGAAAAACTCACCCCTGAACTGACTGATTTTTAGGACAAAACTGGTTTTGCCAAATACCGGCGGAATATGATCGAGCGGATAATTTACCGAGTCCGTACGTAGACGGCCATAGGTATAATTAAGCGAACTGGTGATGGAAAAGTGGCTGGTCACATCGGCCTGAAGTATCCAGCTGGTACCGGCTATCAACGCCTGGCGGGCATTCACGCTGGCGGTAACCTGGCTTAGCTGCCCCTGATACATGATGCTGTCCTGTCCGTTGAAAGTCCACCGGTTGGTAGTAATGGCGTTTTTGTAATACGTATAATAGCCTACCGCCTCCAGCCGTATCCGTTCGTCGAACCCCTTCGACAGGCTCAGTTCCCCATTGTAGGTATATTCGGGCCTGAGGCCGGGGTTGGGGATGATTACATTTCCCGGCACACTTTCAAACACCTTGCTCAGGTCATCTACATTGGGAGCGCGGAAACCGGTAGAAGCAAGTACTGCGATGCGCCACTCATTTCCCGGCATATAAATTAGGCCCGCATTCCCACTCAGGGCACGGTTGTTTTGCCGTACCTCGTGAATGGGAAAAGGAAAATAGGTGGTGTCGGTAAATGTAGAATGGAGTGCGACCTGGCTCAATCGCACCCCGTCGGTCACTATCACCCGGGGCGACACCTCGTATGTATGCGTGGCGTACAGGGCTGCGGTGGCATAGGTGGAGCCCCCGTCCGGGTACCGGCTTGATAAGGGGCCTTTTTGTCCGTTGCGGATGTCCGTCGTATAGGCCTCTGAGGCTACCGCATTGAATGTCCCTTCCATTCCATAGCGTAATTCATGCTGGTTGATTTTTTTGGCCAGATCGGTATTTACACTAAAAATCGACAGGTTTTCAATCTGATGGTTGAGCGTATTTTTTTGAAAACGCCGGTCAAACCGGCTTTCTTCTATTTGCTGCCAGGCTACTATCAGGCGTGCGACATCATAGGAGGCCTTTTTTTCCGTCAGGTGGAGGGTATAGGCAGCCAGCAACCGGTTTTGGGGGCCATAATGCCACTGGGCAAATTTCGGACTTGCCCCTGACCATTGCGTCAGCCGGTCGTAGCGTGGGATGTCCGATGAAGTGGAGAATTGAAAATTAAGGCCATGGGATACGTTGCCACTTGGCCTGAAATGAATTTTCTGCAGGAAATCGTATTGCTGATATCCAGAACCTCTCTGTATCGCTGGATCCGGATTCACGATCACACTGTCCACTCCATTGATGCGGCCGACATACCAGGCTCGTTTGCCCCAGTCGCCATAAAACGGGTTTCTGTTTCGCCCCTGCCGCAGGTCATCAAAGCCTGAAACGGTAATGCTGGACAAAAACGCCACTTTCCTGAATCCCAGGTTTACATCCACGTGGGCTGTTTTTTCATTGGCAGCCGAGGAATAGCGTGTAAAGGCGTTTACGTTGGTTAGGGTTTGTCCCTCGATATCGGAAATGACAGGGGATCTGGTGTGGAAATGCATCACACCTCCCAGGGCATCACTGCCATAGACCACCGAGCCGGGCCCAAAGACCACTTCTACCTTGTCCATGACTGCATTGTCGAGGGTGATGATGTTTTGCAAATGGCCACCCCGGTAGATCGCATTGTTCATCCGGACACCATCCACCACCATCAATACCTTGTTGGTTTCAAATCCGCGGATGATCGGGCTGCCACCTCCCAATTGGCTTTTTTGTACCATTACCTGACCACTTTGCAACATCACATCGGCCATCGTTTGTTGGTTCATATACTGCAATTCCTTGCTTTTGATCACATGGATTTGCTGTGGTACATCGGCTCGCTTTTCTTCAAATTTGCTTGCCGAAATCACAATTTCGTCCAACGAATAGGTCTTTTCGATCATCGCCACTCGAAATTTCATGGCCGCCACCTGATCGTACGACAACACCAATTCCTGGTAGCTGACGAAACTGAAATGAATGCTGTCGGCTTCCCGAAAGCCCGAAATATCTGCCTGCCCCCGTGAGTTGGTCGTGGTGGAAACCGGTGGTTGCAGGCTGTAGATTACGGCATGGGGCAGGGGCTGCAGGCTGGTGTTGTCTACCACCGTGACCGACTGTGCCAGGGCCAGCCGTATCGTCACCAGCAGGGTTATATAGATAAATGATTTTTTCATTGCGTTTGATGGAGTAAAAAATAATAACAGGACATGCCTGCGCATGGGCTAATGGCAGGTCAAAAACATCCGACAGTCTTACGCAATCCGGGGAGGCGGAACAGGAGGTGCCGTCAAAAAAGCAGCGAAAATCAGTTGGATATGGCCACCATGGTCCGCGTGTACCGGAGCGGGGGCAGCATCCGCTTTATCAGTGGGTCTGCAATACAGCGTTTTCAGAAACGTCAGTAGCCATTCCTGCTGGTCTTTTGTGTGGGGATTGTGCCGGGTAGCTTGTGCGAGTAATGCTTCCAGTTGCCGGTTGATGCGTGTTTCGCGTACATCGGGCAGGCACCAGTACCACAACGTATCGGCATGTTGTTCCACTGCGGCTACATCGTACATCTGGCCCCTGTAGGCAAATTCACCCGCATGTTCCCAATCCAGTTCATACGATTCCGTCACCGTAAACTTCATCAGCACCAGATCTTGGCGGTTGGCCTTTGCCAATAACTGTCGTTTTATTTCCCTTTTCACCTCCCTTTTTTGCAGGTGCAGCCAGGTGTATACCCCCGTTACAGGCACCACGAGGCAACAGGTCAGGACGATGGCAAGCAGCTTTCTCAAGGCAAATAATTTTGGTAAATATCGTGTATTTCCCCCATGAAAATAAAACCCTTTTTCCGGTGGCCCCACTGGCTTCCGCACGGACAGCCACACCGAGCCCCCTCGCGGTGGCGCCTACCAGCCGTCGCAACAGGCCCCTTCGGTTAGGCGCTTCACCTGTTGGCCAAGGGTGTGCGGTAAACGGTCTATGCCGTTTGTTTCCTGCCAAACCGGCAAAAGGTAAAGTGCTGGGATGCCCCTGACGGGGTAATGTGTGTCACCGGCTGGCAGTGGACCGGATCCAGCACACTGCCGAGAGTGTGGGCGAGGGATTGGGGCGAATACTGCCGGATATCCAGTCCGCTGCATTTCGTGGGCCCCTGGTCAGAGAAGGTGCCCAGGATGGCATGGCCACCGGGACGGATACCCTGTTGCAGGCTTGCGATATAGGCATCGATGGCGGGCTGCCCGGTGAGAAAATGAAAGGTGGCCCGGTCATGCCACAGGTCAAAGGGGGTATGGGGCGTGAAATCTCCTATGTCAGATTCTATCCAGTGTACGCTGGCGGCCCGGTCTCCCAGTCGTTTTTGAGCCTTGCGCAGGGCCTCGCCGGAAATGTCGAGTACGGTAATATCCGTGTATCCTTCGGCCAGCAGGAAATCGGCCAGCAGGCTGTCGCCACCGCCAATGTCAATGATTCGGGCGGATTTTGGCAGGCCGCACTGGGCAATCAAATGGAGTGAGTGAGTGGGTACGGGCTGGTGCCAGCTTACTTCGGAGGGGTCTTTGGTCTGGTAGATGTGTTCCCAGTGCTGTTTTCGTTCCATATCCTTCATGCCACGTTAGTCTGTGATGGGCTAAGCTACCTGCCAATCCAACGGATATTTATGACAAGTGTCAAGGTTTGGGAAAAGTGTTGGCATGGGTCTGTAAATGGCGAAACGGTTGCCGATATAGCCCCGACAGAGCGGCATCCTTTCCTTTTGGGGCCCGTGTGGTGGCAGGAAAGATACAGCGGATGGCGGGTAGCCCTGGTGCCTGAGGGACTGTCTGTACCGCTCCAAAAGGGACCGGCTGCTATCGGTCCATTAGCGTGTACATGGCAATGCTGCAACCTGTGCCCGCTACCAGGATGGTGGCGATGGCGTAAGGGTCGCGGACAAACAGATACAGGGCGACGATGATGGATACCCAGAGCTGGGATATGACGAATAGTTTGAACCCCGTGTGTCCTTTTTTTGTCCGGGCTTTGGCCAGGAGGGTGGCGAGCAGTTTTTGGCGGAGCATCCATTGGTAGAGGGTGTCGGAGCTATTGGCAAAGAAAAAAGCGGCCAGCAAAATAAAGGGGATGGCAGGAAAGC
>JAOUOM010000123.1 GCA_029880385.1 Cyclobacteriaceae bacterium
CGCCTCACTTCGCCAAAACCCGGATATAAACGTCAGCTGGATGGGTGATAAAATGGTCAAACATGATCACATCCACATTGGCGTGGCCGTGGCCATACCCGACGGTTTGGTTGTGCCGGTAATTCGATTTGCAGATAATAAGTCCATGTCGCATATTTCAGCTGAAGTAAAAACGCTGGGTCAAAAAGCAAAAGACAAAAAATTACAACCTGAAGAATTTTCTGGCAGCACGTTTACCATTTCCAACCTGGGAATGTTTGGCGTAGAAGAATTCACCGCCATCATCAATCCTCCGGATGCCTGTATCCTGGCCGTAGGAGGAATTAAAGAAACCGTCATTGTGAAAAATGGGGAAATGAAACCCGGCCACACCATGAAAGTTACCCTTTCCTGCGATCACCGGGCCGTAGATGGTGCCATTGGAGCCGCCTTCCTCAAAACACTCAAAGACCTGCTCGAAGAACCGGTCAGGTTGTTGGTCTGATCGTTGAAAATCCCAATGAAAAAACAAAAATCCCGTTAGTCCTTGACGGGATTTTTTATCTTTCAGCCACAAACAAAACTTTGAAACGAATTTCGCCAACCTTTTCATTACGCGACCACCAAATCTGAAAACCATGGAACAACTTAAAATACATGCAACCACCGTATTGGCCGTAAAGCATAATGGAAAAATTGCCATTGGGGCCGATGGCCAGGCTACCATGGGCAACACAGTGGCCAAAAGCCATGTGAAAAAGATTCGAAAACTGGCCGATGGCAAAGTATTGACCGGCTTTGCAGGCTCCACTGCTGATGCCTTTACCCTACTCGACCGTTTCGATGAAAAACTCAGCACCTACACCGGCAACCTCAAACGGGCAGCCGTCGAGCTGGCAAAGGATTGGCGAATGGACAAATACCTGCGCCAACTGGAAGCCATGATGATCGTAGCTGACAAAAACGAAATGCTGATCATCTCAGGTACGGGCGATGTGCTCGAACCCGACGAAGATGTGGCATCCATCGGGAGTGGCAGCCAGTTCGCCAAATCAGCGGCACTTGCTTTAAAAAAACATGCTACCCATCTGACAGCCGCCGAAATGGTCAAAGAAAGCCTGACCATTGCTGCCGATATTTGCATTTATACCAACCACAATTTTGTGATTGAGGAATTTTAACCTGCATAAACGACAAGGCCGTAATTTTAACTGAATGGTCGTAAATTTATCCCCATACCCGGGTCACTTGTATTCATTACAATCTTTATACACACATGAAACATATTCACTACCTCGTGATGGCAATCTGCTGCCTCACATTTATCCCGGCATCGGCCCAGAATTTTCCAAAAATGGATGCCAGCCCGATCGACATGTCGTACTATCCTTCCGGAGTGGCACACCGGTTTTTTGCCAAAAATGACAAAGACAAAAATGCAGTGCCCGTTATCAGGATTATCTATTCACGTCCGCAAAAGAAAGGCCGGGACATCTTTGGAGACCTGGAAAAATTCGGCAGTATATGGCGTATAGGTGCCAATGAGTCGACCGAAATCCTCTTTATGAAAGACGTGACCATCGGTGGCTCGCCCGTAAAGGCAGGCAGATACACCGTATATGCCCTGCTTGGGGAGCAGGAATGGACGCTATACATCAGTTCCGACCTTGACGGATGGGGAGCTTATGCCTTTGACCCTGCCAAAAGTGTAATCGCCCAGGTGGTAGTACCGGTGGAATCCACCTCCAAAACCATCGAAAACCTGTCGATTCTTTTTGAAGAAGCCGAAGGTGGTGCCACTATGGTCATCGGCTGGGATCACACGATTGTGCGTATGCCCATCGGTTTTTAACTACAAAAAAGGATCGCTCCCAATCATTGCGGAGTGATCCTTTTTCACACTTTCCGGCGTTTGATCCACTGTTCATTTTCGATTTCGACCTTGCCATCATCGAGCATTCGCCGAACTGTTTTCATCACAGCCTCAGCCGTACCCGGCACGGTTCGCATTAATTCCTCCATTGAAATTCCTGCTTCGGGGATGGCCTCCCATACGTTTTCATCGGGGATGGCCCGTTGGTTTTTCTTTTCCCGGAGACAATAATCGCATGCACCACAGTCCTGGTCGGTCAACTCATCAAAATACGCCTGCAGCATACGCGTACGGCACCTTCTGCTCTCCCCTGCATAGGCTGTAACCGCTGCTGCCTTTTCTTCCACTATTTTCCGGCGTTTTTCATAACGATCTTTTTCCAGGGGAAGACTGGCTGCATCCATCCGGGGTGTCAGGAAGGTGAGTTGGGGCTGTGTCGTAGCCCGATGATACTCGGCCACATTGTACTGGTGCAGCAATTCCAGCCATTTCACCACCTGGTCTTTCTGAACTTTCAAAAATTCAGCCAGGGCCAATTCCTTTATTTCGACAAAGTCCTGATACAATTCGCCTCCGTATAAGCGAAGCAATGCCTTGATGATGGGGTCAAGGATGGCATGTGCTACCTGAAATTTGTACAGCTCCTCATGCGTAATGATAAAATTGAAACGGGACGCATGAAAAAAGCTTTCATTCAGATCGATCAATCCCTCGTCCATCATTTTTTTCAGTGCAAAATACGTCTGGTTAACCGGCAGGTTAAAGGACGCTACAAAGGTTTTATAGTCAAAATCAAATACCTGGTCTTCACCGCTTCCGACAGCCAGCTTGTAGTGATTGGCCAGGGCCTGGTATACACGCTTCATCAGATCGGTAGTCACATCCGACAGACCCAGGCGATGTAAAAGCTCCTCCTGATCATGCCGGTGGTACAACAGAACCGCATAGGCCCGGTGACCATCCCTGCCTGCCCTGCCCGCTTCCTGGTAATAGGCCTCCAGGGTTTCCGGCAAGTCCAGATGAACGACCGTACGCACGTCGGGCTTATCGATCCCCATGCCAAAAGCATTGGTGGCCACAACGATCCGGGTACGTCCCGATATCCATTTCTGCTGACAGGCTGCCCGATCCTGGGGCAATAAACCCGCATGGTAAAAATCAGCCGAAATGCCCCTTGCCGCCAGCCATTGAGCCACTTCCCGGGTTCGTTTTCTGCTCCGCACATACACCAGGCCGCTTCCATTTACATGTTGCAGGATTGATTCGAGCTTTTCCAGTTTCTTTTCGGTCTCAAAGACAGAATAGGATAAATTTTTCCGTGCAAAACTCTGCTGAAAGGTAACCGGCGTTTTCATTCGCAGCCTGGACAGTATATCTTCCTTTACGTCACGTGTGGCTGTAGCCGTCAGTGCCATAATACGGGGTATTTCGAACTCCTCCCTGAAATCAGCAATCTCCAGGTAGGGTGGTCGGAAATCATACCCCCATTGCGATATACAATGGGCTTCGTCTATGGCCAGAAGGCTTATGTTCAATTTATCAGCCCTTGCCAGCATCAGCGGTGTTTTCAGACGCTCAGGCGAAACATACAAAAACTTATACCCGGCATACACCACATTATCCAATGCAATGTCCATTTCACGTGCCGACATCCCCGAGTAGAGGGCCATCGCACGTATGCCCCGCTGGTTGAGCTGCTGAACCTGGTCACGCATAAGGGCTATCAATGGCGACACCACCAGGCAGACACCATCGAGAAGCATTCCCGGAACCTGAAAACAGATTGATTTGCCCCCTCCCGTGGGCAGAAGGGCCAACGTGTCTTTTCCCTCCATCACCGAATGGATGATATCTTCCTGCATGGGGCGAAAAGCCGGGTATCCCCAGTATTTTTTTAAAAT
The DNA here is from genome assembly GCA_029880385.1 of Cyclobacteriaceae bacterium. Classification (GTDB taxonomy): domain Bacteria; phylum Bacteroidota; class Bacteroidia; order Cytophagales; family Cyclobacteriaceae; genus JAOUOM01. The sequence goes on from JAOUOM010000123.1 coordinate 3,754, forward strand.
ATCGATCGGCTGGTTTTCCGTCATAGGTTCTCAACTGCAAAACTTACCAACTCTTGTCTTTCTTTGCAAGAAAGGCAGCTATTCCCTCCCTGCAATCTTTGCTTTCGCGAGCCAGGGCATTGGTTTCCGCCGCCAGACTCAAGGCTTTATCCAATGGCAACCCCTCTACCTGCCGCAGCAGCCTTTTGGTCGCCGACATGGCCACTCCGGAATTGTCCGAAAGTAAGTTCTGAACAAATGCGGCTACTTCGGCATCCAGCGAATCTGCCGTCACCACCCGATAGATCAACCCCAGGTGCTGCGCTTCGCTGGCAGAAACCACCCCTCCCCCCATCAACAGCTGCAGAGCTGCGCCGTTGCCTATTTTGCGGGATAGAAATACCGATACCAGTGCCGGGACAAAGCCAATGCGTACCTCAGTATAGCCAAATTTTGCCTCCGGTACAGCAAAGGCAAAATCACAAACCGTCACCAGTCCACACCCCCCTGCCAGCGCATGGCCCTGTACCTGCGCAATCACGGGTTTGGATGTATCATACAAAACCCGGTACATCTCCAGTAACCGCCGACTGTCAGCCCTGTTTTCCTCACGTGAGGCATTCTGCATTTTCTCCAGGCCTTCCAGGTCGGCACCAGCACAAAATACCCGGCCCCGGGCACGCAGCACAATGGCCCGCACCTCCGGGTTAATCTCCAAAGATTCCACTGCCTCCGTAAGCCGGCCTACCATTTCATCGGAAAGTGCATTTCGCTTATCCGGCCTGTTCAGGGTCACCCAGGCTACCCTGTCTTTGATCTCGGTCTCTATCAGTGCCATAGTTCCTTGTTTTGTTCCAAATCTAGCATCCAATACCCGTCTTTGCCTACGTCATGCACAAATACACCTTTGTTTTTTGCTGCCTCCCCCAGCCGCCGCGCATCCCAGGCCGACACCTGAGGGCTTATCACAAGCTGCCGGGCCTCAACCACCCCCATCAGATGGCCCCAATCCATCGGCTTATCCATAGCCACAATGACCACATCAGCCTTGAGGGTGAATTCGGGGTTACGAAATGGCTCCCGCACCAGCAGGATACGCACGCCCCTCCACTCCAGTAAGGAAAATGGCCCTGATTGGTAAAATGCCTCGGTCCAGTCGGAAGGAGTCGTTGAAATGGGGGGCAAGCCGGAGGCCAGACGAAACGGATCAACCTGATGCCCGACAAGGTCCAGATCATCCCTTGTCAGGTTATTGACATACAACCGGGCACTGCGCCCCTCAATCAGGTCGATGGCTGTTTTGCCCCGAACAGCATACACCACAAGCCTTGCCTGTTTGATCGAGTCCAGTTTACGCAAATGATAGGAAAAAGAAAAGACCATCGCCAGCATTGCCGCCAAACCAAAGGCCACGAACGAACGGTAGTGTACCGAGGCAAACGTGAAAATCATGACCCCATAGAGTAACACCACTTCACCGCCAGTCAGGTACAGCCAGGTGATCAGGCTATACGGCAAACCCTCCGTCAGAAAGACCAGTTCATTGACAACAAAAAGAATTTTTCCCAACAACCACCCCAGCCCCCCGGCAATGGAAAACCCCAATAAATCAACAACGAAAAGCGGGAAAACCATCACCATGATCAAAAATGCCCCGGGGATCACCACCAGATTAGAAAGCAGGAAATACGACGGGAACTGGTGAAAATAATAGATGGTTAGCGGTGCTGTCGCCAGTTGTGCCGCCAGCGAAAGGCAGGTAACAGAAAACACTTTGTCTCCCAGCCAGCCCGACAGGTGGAACAATCCATAAAACCTGGGATACAAATACACAATGCCCGTTACCGCAGTAAACGACAACTGAAATCCCACCGAATAAATAAAGGATGGATCATAAACCAGCAACACCAACGCCGCAAAACCAAGTGAATTATAGATATTGGCCTTTCGATCCGTTAATTCCTGCAGGGCAATAACGGTAAACATGGTAGCAGCCCGCATCACCGATGCTGGCAGGCCGGTCACCAGGGCATACGCCCACACACCCGACACCACCACGGCAAACCGCAATATCCGGAGCTTTTTCCACTTCCCGATCCCTCCAAATATCCCCATCAACAAACCATACACGATGCCCACATGCAATCCCGACACAGCCAGTACATGCATGGCCCCGGCCGAAGCATAGGCCGTCCGGATATCCTCGCCCAGGGCTTCCCGTATCCCAAGTACCAGTGCCCATGCGATTTGTCGTTCACGCTCGGTGGGTATGTTTGCTCCGATCGTATGCGCCAGGGCTTTCCGTGTATGGTACGCCCATGCCAGTATACGGTTGTCCGGACGGTGGTGCATCAGCCTGACCGCCGCTGTTGACACAAACGACTGGCCATAGATACCCGACCGGCCCATGTACAGCCGGTAATCAAATTCCGATGGATTCCTGGGGCCGGGTATCGGACGAAAAAACCCTTTTACATACAACTCATCACCATATGAAGGCCGAAACGTCGAATCCCGATAAAAATAGAGGTGTATTAGCCCAACGGCACGATGCACGGTATCACCACAAAGCACCGAATCCAGCCGAAAGTCGTAACGGTAATAGCGCCCATTGTCATAAACATCACTCACGATTTTGCCGGAAAAAGCCCGCATATCCACATATTCCCGGT
>JAOUOM010000218.1 GCA_029880385.1 Cyclobacteriaceae bacterium
GGAATCAACAATCCGGAAACCAGAAAACCTTCTTCTACCGGATGGTTTCGGATGACACAAAATGTAAACTCCGTTGCCAGTCCGACCGCATAGGATACAATGATGATCGGAATCACCAGCGTGGCACCTACCAAAAACTTGTCTATCAAAGCAGCATCCACTCCTGTTGCCAGAAAATGTTGATGACCCACATTCCAGATACCAAAAATAAGACTTGGCACGAGGGCAATAATAACGGTCATCATAAGCCGCTTCAAATCGGCAGCATCCCGCACCTGTACCCCCGTTTTGCGGGTGGTTTCGGCAGGGGCAAAGAAAATAGTCCGGTGCCCTTCATAAATGGGGTGGAACTTTTCCCACTTCCCTCCTTTTTCAAAGTTGGGCTTTATTTTATCGAAAGCGTTTTGTAAAAACTTCATTCCCCTATATTAACTATGTCGTATTAAATCAATTCCTTCTCGAAGCAGTTCCTGCAGGTGGTTTTTTGACACGTCAATAAACTCACACAATGCCACATCCTCTTCAATCAACTCATATATGCCCAGGTTTTCCATTGAATCAAAATCATTGGCTATTATGGATTTGAACAGGTAGGTAGGCAGGATATCCATCGGCACCACTTTTTCAAATGATCCCGTTACTACAAAACCTCTTTCTTCCCCATGTGTGTTGGTGTCCAGCACACGCTCCCGGGTGGGTGATAGGAAAGACAAAAGGCCAAATGCTTTATGAAAACTCAGCTTTTTGGTGCTCGGTAAAATCCAGCCCATAAATTCCTCTTTATCTCCTTCCGGTATTACCGTAACCTGATGGTGATAAAAGCCCAGGAATCCTTCTCCGCCGATTTTCTCCCCTGTGAGCACATTGCCGGAAATAACCCTGACGTTTGCCTTTTCGGTTAATTGCCCCTCCAGCATTTTGTTTACCATCGCACCAGCGATCGTTTTTACGTAGTGAGGCTGCTTTACCTCGCTTCCGGTAATTGCCACCACGCGGGAAGCATCATATTTTCCCTCAAGGAACAATTTTCCGATCTGGGCTACGCCAACTGCATCCACGGTCCATACGATTTCCCCCTTATTGATCGGGCTGATGTGATGGATCTGTGTGCCTACATTTCCAGCCGGATGCGGGCCATTAAATGTGTTAATCTGAACGCCCTGTGCATGGGCAAATACCTGAGGGACTTCAGACCTGCCATCCAGGCTCAGGTAAATATGACCGGATGTAAATTTTTTCAAAATATTCAAGCCGGCCTGAAAAGCCGCTTCCTGTCCTTCGAGCAATAACGCTACATCCGGAGCTAATGGGTGTGAATCAAAAGCGGATATAAAAATGGCCCTGGGGCTGTCGGCCGGATTGGCGACTATCCCAAATGGCCGTTGAATGATCATCGGCCATACACCACTTTCTGTCATCTGCTTCTGGGCTGCTTCCCTGCTCAAATTGGCAATATCAGAAATGGAATATTTCTGAAAGGCGACATAGTCCGTTGACGTATCTGCGTGAATTTTGATTTCAAGGAGTTTTCTTTTCTCCCCTCTTTTTATTTCTGCCACTTCCCCACTTACAGGCGATGTATAGAGCACCTCTTCCATCAGTTTATCCAACATCAGGGGGGTGCCGGCCTTCACTTTGTCGCCCTCTTTTACGAGGACCCGCGGCCGTGATAATGCCTTGAAATCAGTGGGTTTAAGTGCGAATGTTTCGGGTTGTTGTATTTCTACGACTTTTTTCTCGGCTTTTCCTGCGAGATGAATGTCAAAACCCTTCTTTAACTTGATGGTATGAGACATGTGTTTTAGTTGGACGTCTTCTTCAAAATTGGTCACAAAAATAGCAAAAAAATGTACAAAAGAAATGTTTGTGGCAATTCTCTGACCACATAATAAAATTGATTTTTTTGCTTGTTTTAGCGGTTTTTATGACATATAAAATGCCTCCACTGCCCCTGAAACCCTTTCCATCAGCCAACGGGGAGTAGATGTCGCTCCGCAAATACCCACATGGTCGTTTTTGCCTATCCATTTCGGGTCTAATTCCCCCTGGTTTTCGATAAAATAACTTCGGGGATTGTGCTTTTTGCATACCTCATACAGTGCCTTTCCGTTTGAGCTTTTTTTGCCTGCCACAAAAAGGATCACATCATGCTCTTTCGAAAATTTCTCCATCTGTGGCTCACGATTTGATACCTGTCGGCAAATACTGTCATTGGCATCAAAGTCCGCATCCGTTACCGAGCCCTTTTGTGCTCTGATTTTCTCCTCAATCAACGACTTGATCCGGTAAAACCCTTCGGTACTCTTGGTAGTCTGGCTATACAGCGAAACGGGTCGTGAAAAATCAATTTTCATCAAATCTTCCTCTCCTGCTATTACAATGGCCGTATTTGAGGTTTGGCCCGTCAAGCCTTCAACCTCCGCATGGCCGGGTTTTCCGTAAATCACAACCTGACCGCCATTTGTCCGCATGTCATCATAGGAGTGTTTGACCCGGTTTTGCAGTTTCAACACCACCGGACACGAAGCGTCTATCAGCTCAATATTATTTTCAAGGGCAATTTGGTAGGTTTCCGGTGGCTCACCGTGTGCCCGGATCAGGACTTTGCAGTCATGGATTTGACGGAGATAATCCCGGTCGATGATTTGAAGCCCCTTTTGACGCAAACGCTCCACTTCCATGGCATTGTGAACAATGTCGCCAAGGCAATACAAACCATTCCCCTCATCGAGCTCATCTTCGGCCATTTGAATGGCAAATTCCACTCCAAAGCAATAACCGGAATTTACATCGATATCAATTTTCATGTTTTATAATCATTAAGCGAACAAAAAACGTCAAATGCCCCTTCTTCCTTTACCAAACCCTACATTTTCCTTGTCAACATCCTATTCTTTTCCTGGCCATACCTACTATCTGGTGTACCTGCTGGTCAAACGTTATGGATGTCGTATCCAATTCAATGGCATCGCTGGCCATTTGCAAAGGGCTGTCTTCCCGTGAGGTATCCAAACGATCCCTTTCGTTAAGATTTGCCAGGATGCTTTTATAGTCGGCCAAAATACCTGCTTCATTCAATTCTTTTTCCCTACGACGTGCCCGCTCGGCAACATCCGCAATCATAAAGATTTTCAATTCTGCCCGGGGAAACACGACAGTCGCAATGTCCCTTCCGTCCATTACGATGCCCCCCTGGCTACCGTAAGCTTGTTGCTGTGCAACCATCTTTCGTCTTACCTCCGGTATTGCCGCTATCTGGCTGACCAACTGACTGACATTCGGTGTGCGAATTTCTTTTTCCACGTCCTTCCCGTTCAGGTGGATGTGTGACCGCCCTGTTGAAGGATTCAGTGCGAAAGTCAGTTCAATTTTTTCCAACGCCCTTTTCACCTCCTCTTCATCCCGTATGTCAATGCCATTTTCACCCATATATAAAGTGACGGCCCTGTACATGGCACCGGAATCCACGTAGACATACCCAAGTTGGCGTGCCACTTCCCTGGCAGTCGAGCTTTTGCCAGTTCCGGAGTACCCATCAATTGCGATGACGATGGTTTTCATCAGCAGTCCTTAATCGGGCAAGGCATTGGCTTCCCTTTTTTGGGTGTTCCTCTATACCGTGCGGGTTGCTTGGCACAGGCATCCAACGAGAGGATTAGACCAACGAAGGAAAGAACGATCAATATTTTTTTCACCTGTTTCATCATTAAAAACTGGCAACTTCAGACTCACGCTCGATTTTTTTCACCAGGCCCTGCAGTACTTTTCCCGGTCCGGACTCGATAAAATGTGTGGCTCCGTCTGCCACCATTTGCCGGACACTCTGCGTCCATCGTACGGGAGCTGTCAGTTGTGTTATCAGATTGGCTTTTATTTCACCTACATCCGTATGTCCTTTTGCATCCACATTTTGGTAAATAGAACAAACAGGAGCAGAAAATGTTGTGGCGTGGATAGCGGCAGCCAGTTCTTCACGCGCTGGTTCCATTAATGGCGAATGAAACGCCCCGCCAACGGGCAATACCAACGCGCGTTTGGCACCGGCTGCTTTCATATGTTCACATGCAGCATTTACCGCATCTACTTCCCCTGAAATCACAAGCTGTCCGGGACAGTTATAATTGGCGGCAACCACAATACCGCCTGTATCCTGACAGATTTTCTCAACCACCTCATCCTCAAGCCCCAAAACTGCCGCCATGGTTGATGGCTGCAACTCACAGGCTTTTTGCATGGCCATGGCCCGCTGAAATACCAGGCGCAATCCATCCTCAAACGAAAGAGCTCCGGCAGCCACCAGTGCAGAAAACTCCCCAAGGGAATGACCGGCTACCATATCCGGCTGAAATCCTTCCTTTACCCTGGCATTGATGACACTGTGCAAAAAAATAGCGGGCTGCGTTACTCGTGTCTGCTTGAGCTCTTCTTCCGTTCCTTCAAACATGACCTTTGTGATTTCAAAACCCAGGACATCATTGGCTTTTTCAAAAAGTTCCTTTGCCTGTGGGTAGGATTCAAAAATATCTTTGCCCATACCCGGAAACTGTGCCCCCTGTCCAGGGAAAATAAATGCTCTCATAATACGTTGATTAATTTATCAATAGCAAAACTAGGGAACAATCCATGATTCGGGAAACCTGTTTTCATTTCCCGGCCCAAAAACCCTGCATGAATCCGTTTTCCCAAACCAGTTGTACCGGTGATTGGCCACAAAATCATACAGCAAATCCCGCCATTTTCGCGGGATCAGTTTGCCGGCATATAACAGTGGCCATCCGCCATTCAAGTGGCGAACAATCTCCAAAACGGCCTCACTTTTTTCAAAAAAGATTCCTCCTTTTATCACCACGATGCTATGGGGCTCGTCATACCGCAGGCCACGTTGCTCCATAAATTGACGTGCCGAACCCGACTGAAGTGATGAAAACAAAAACCGTCCATCCGGATCCCGGTCAATGATGAATTGTACGGCACCATGGCACAAATGGCAAACCCCGTCAAATAAGACAAGGTATCCTTCCTTTATTTGAGGATTTGTACCCATCCATTATAGGTCTTTGCGGGATTGGATGTGGACAATACGTCAAACGTAA
>JAOUOM010000003.1 GCA_029880385.1 Cyclobacteriaceae bacterium
TCCATTAATGCTTTGGCAAGGATTACCTTAACAACTGTACCGTTGAACTGGCCAACCATACCCATGTTGTTAGGAAGATCTTTTGCCGCCGTAAGGTCAGCAAGAATCAAATCACTTACATCAGCCGTATTGGTCAACGTAGCCTGGTCTGTAGCTTCATCCACATACGGAATGTTTTTCCACATTCTCCAGGCTTCAAAGTGATAGTGTCCGCGAAGGGCACGTGCCTGCAATACAAATGAATCAAATGTTGCCTGATCAATGGTACCATTATCCAACGCTGTTTGAGCAACCAGGATCACCTGGTTACAACGGGAGATTGACTCATAGATTGAGCGCCATTTTACATTCAAATAAGGGTTACTTGCCGTTTCAGAGTAATTCTGAATTGGGTTGATATCCGGCTGGTCACCTGCATCTGTCCCTTTGTTGGCCTCACCACCCCGGATACTACCAAATACCCAGTTAGAAGAAGCAGATTCCCATCCAAAACCCTGTCCGGAAACACCGTCAAGCATGGAGTACGCACCGATCAACAATCCCTGTACCCCATCTTCAGTAGCCAATACCTGGGCATCCAGGCTACCATTAGGCGTTACATCAAGGAAAGTTTCCTTACAGGCATTCGTAAATACGAATACCATCATTAACGTTAATCCTATTATATAATTACGATTTTTCATTTCGTTCAATTTCTGTTGTGATTAATTAAAGACCTATGTTAACACCGAAAAGGAACTGCTTAACATTTGGATAGTTACCATGATCCACGCCATAAGCCCTGTCATCTCCACCCAATTCAGGATCAAGACCAGAATACTTAGTAATCGTGAACAAGTTTACTCCCTGCAGATAAACCCTAGCAGAACCAATACCAATGTTGCTAAGTACAGACTGAGGAAGGTTGTAACCAATCTGAAGGTTTTTCAGACGAGTATACGATCCATCTTCAACGTAGTAGCTGTTAGAAACAGTGTTCGTTGAGAAGTTGGATGTATTGGAAGCCTTAGGTGTTGTGGCACCTGTGTTTTCAGGAGTCCAGCTGTTGTACAACAAGTCTTTACTTTTTGTACCCTGGAATGAAGGCCAGAAGTCTGTCCACCATTTCATGTAGTTAAATACATCATTGCCTTTTGAACCATAGATGAAGGCACTAAGGTCAAAGTTTTTGTAGTTTACATTCAGGTTGAATCCTAAGGTGAAATCAGGGTTAGGATTACCGATCATTGTACGGTCATCATCATTGATATGACCATCACCGTTCTGATCTACATATCGGAAAAATCCTTCTTCTGCACCAGCCTGAGCGGATAATGCAGCTAATTGAGCAGCCGTCAAGGTAGGGTCAGCCTGTGCAGCCAACGTTCGGTAGTTTTGATCTGCATCTGCTATTTCCTGAGCTGACTGCCATAAGCCGGCAACTTCGTAACCAAAGAATGAAGACATTGAGCTACCAACCTGGTTACGGTTGAATGAACCGATTCGGGATCCACCGTAATCAAAGTAATCAATACCATCTGCAATTTTCACAATCTCGTTGTTATAGGTAGTGAACGTAACGTTACCTTCTACGCTAAGATCAGATGTGATATTGTTTCGATAGATCAACTGAAGGTCAATACCTGTGTTGCTCATTTCAGCTACGTTTTGAGCAGGAACTGAAGCAGCACCTACTGTACCAGGCAATTCAATACCATACAACAGGTCTTTTGTCTGCTTGGAGTACCAGTCAAACACAATTTCCAATTTGTTATCAAATAAACCGGCATCGAAACCAATGTTGGTTGTAACGTTGGTTTCCCATCGTGCATTCAGGTTAGCAATCTGTGTAGGTCGGAAACCTTGCATAGAGCTTCCTGTGCTACCATCCAGTGCATAAAAAGCATCACCAATTCCTCCACCATAAAGTGCGAAACGGTTACCTGGCCCTACAGGTCGCTGGTTACCCATCTGACCGTATCCACCACGTATTTTCAAATCAGTAATAACACTGTTACCCTGAAGGAATGATTCTTCACTCACCCTCCATCCGGCAGTAAGTGATGGGAACACACCAAATTTGTAATCCTGTCCAAATACGGATGATCCGTCACGACGAACCGTAGCACTAAACAAATACTTATCGTTAAACGAGTAATCCAATCGTGCAAAGTTTGACAACAAACGTGTAGGCGTGTTGAACCAAGAGTTTGCGTAGATTACACTTGCTCCGTTGCTCAATGTTCGGAAAGATACTGCATCAGAGAAGTATCCGGCACGACGACCTTCCAATCCCCTACCAATACCGTATTCGTTTGCTTCGTATCCTGCTACTACAAGGAATCGGTGCATGTCGATGGTTTTGTTGAACGTTAACGCATTTGTCCATACCCAGTCTCGACCGTAAGACGCTCCTTCATTAAAGGCAGCAGTAGCTACGTTTTCTGAATTTTCGTAGGTAGAAAATGTATAGTCAGTCCAGTAGTTGTTCTGGAACGTTCCACCCATGGTGGTTTTGAAGTTCAGGCCTTCGATGATTTTCAGGTCAGCAAAAACACTACCTACAAACCGGGTATCAAATCCGATATCGTCTTTGTTACGTGTACGATCTGCCACTACGTTCTGGCCATTACCCAAACGGGCTGCAATACCTGTTCCACCCCAGTCGCCGGGTACAAAGTCATGAGACAATCCTACTACAGACTGATCCATCACAACGGGGATGATAGGCTGGCTACGGTACAGGTCAGCAATCGGGCTACCCTCATTCAGGTTAGCTGTTCCGTTACCTGTTCGGTATGTCACTTGTACATTTTCACCAAATGTAACCCTGTCTTTTACCTTAAAGGTTGAGTTGAATCGTGCACTTACCCTTTTGGTGTAGTTATAAAGGATGATACCATCCTGCTTGAAGTAGTTTACACCTCCAAAGAAAGTTGCATTTTGGTTACCTCCTGAAAAAGTCAGGTCATGGTTGCTGATGGCAGCAGGATCCGTGATGGCATCCCACCAGTTGGTATCAGCTGCCCATGCAGGAAATTGAGGGGTAGCATTAGATGAAGGTCCATACACAGGGTGTGTTTCAACTGTACCGTCATTTTTGTATACCAACCACTGTGTATCTGCATACTCTTGTGCATTTGCCAGATTAGATGGACCAGCACCAGGGTTTTGTGTACCTGTGTACATGCTGTAATTAACCTGTACGCCTTCACCACCTTTTTTGGTAGTAACGAGGATCACACCATTGGAAGCCCTAGATCCATAAATAGAAGCTGCTCCTGCATCTTTCAATACAGAAATACTTTCAATGTCATTAGGGTTCAAGGTAGATACATCAAACATAGGCACACCGTCTACAACATAAAGAGGATCATTGTTTGTCAATGAACCAAATCCACGGATACGTACTTTTGATGTCTGGCCAGGCTGTCCTGAACCTACAACGTTTACCCCGGCCAAACGACCCTGAAGCTGAGTAGCGATGTTACCTGTAGGCATTGCTACCAACTCGGCAGGCTTCACTACCCCAACAGAACCTGTCAGGTCTTTCTTGTTCTGGGTTGCATAACCCGTCACCACCACTTCCTGCAATTGCGTGATGTCTGTCTGCATAGACACATCAATTACAGTCCGGTTTCCGATCTCCACCTCCTGTGTAGTCATCCCGATAAAGGAGAATACGAGGGTTCCACCATCTTCCCCGACTGACAGACGGTAATTTCCGTCCAGGTCTGTAGTAGTTCCTGTAGAGGTTCCTTTTAAAAGGACACTCACACCCGGAACACCACTCCCGTCATCCGCAGATGTCACTTGTCCTGACACGGACCGCTGCGCCCATGCACCTTGTGCAAAGACCAACAACACCATGCAGGTCAATGGGAAAATGTACTTTAGTAATCCATTTCTCATAGAATTGCTGTTTAAGTTAAATTATTAAGTGAATTGTATAAAAGATTAAAATGATTCCTGACAAAGGCCATTAGCCCAAAAAAAACATTTCCATGTTCCTCATTTTTTTTCATTCGAAACATTTCCTTTCCCCACCTATCCGTATCGTTTCTATTCAAAACCAAATGATATTTCGTTTTTACGGTATTTTAAAAAATATAATATAGTAATGCCAAACTAAAACTTGAAAACAAATTTTCAAGCCGGAAATATACCAAATTATGTGAATTATAAAAACAGAGTTTACATACTGAAAAAACATCCATCACCGAAACGTCCTTCTTCACTTGCTCAAAACACACGTTTGTTCACATTTTTTTGATAATGACCCAATATTACCAAATAATCAATAAAACCAATACGGATTCGATGCAAACGATTGCATTTTTTTCATTTACGCTGAAAAACCCGCCCACATTTCCTGCTGTTTTTTGTTGCATGATGGCACTATAGCCTATACAACTGGTCAAATACGGGGATGAATGAATGACGAGCAGGTTTTTGATTCAAAAACTACACGTATGATGAACGGAAAAATTATTATGCTCAAACCGAAGAACCCTGCTTTCCGCTCACAACCGCCCTCCCACCCTATCAGATTTTATTGTTTTCATGTTACGTCAAAATCCGATCATCGCCTTATACCATGCTACATTTGTACAAATAAATAGGGGCATCAAAAAAAATAGCTGGGTTGGATGATCGATGTGGAGGCTTCCATTTTAGGGCAAACCCACACCATCTATATAAATTTTCATCCCGGCTAATTTTTTATGATCGATAAACCATAAGTTGGCAGATGAAAATGTTGCAATACAAACGACAAGTTGGAAATATAAAAACAGACCGGCTCTTATGAAATCAATGGCATTAATGGATAAAGTGGCTGTCGTGACAGGCGGTGGCGGCATATTGTGCAGTGAAATGGGCAAAACACTCGCACGTGAAGGGGCAAAAGTAGCATTGATCGACATCCACCTCGACGCTGCAAAAAGAGAAGCAGACCGGATCAACGACGAAGGCGGCGAAGCAATTGGTCTCTATGCCAATGTCCTGGACAAGGAAAGCCTCGAAGAAGCCCGGCAACAATTATTGGAATTATTTGGCCCTTGTGATATCCTGATCAACGGTGCCGGGGGCAATCATCCCAAGGGCACCACGTCCCGGCCGTTTTTCAACCCCGAGGAACTCCCCGATCCGGCGATCCGAAGTTTCTTTGATCTTTCGGCCGAGGGGATTGATTTCGTATTTAACCTCAATTTTATGGGGACTTTCCTGACAACACAGGTATTTGCCGCTGACATGGTAGGCAAAGAAGATCCCTGCATTATCAATATATCATCCATGAATGCCTTCAGGCCTTTGACTAAAATCCCGGCCTATAGTGCGGCAAAAGCAGCAATCAGTAACTTCACACAATGGCTGGCTGTTCACTTCGCCCATGAAAACATCCGCGTAAATGCGCTCGCACCGGGATTTTTCCTCACCGAACAAAACCGCACGCTCCTCACGCAACCGGATGGATCCTACACCGAACGCGGACAGACGGTCATCGAACATACTCCGATGGGCCGGTTTGGTACACCGCAGGATTTATCCTCTACCCTTTTGTGGTTGTGTGACCCCGGGTCGTCATTCGTTACAGGTGTTGTGGTGCCCGTGGATGGTGGGTTTAGTGCATTTAGTGGTGTTTAATAACTTTATGGCAATATGGCATTAGAAAAAACATGGCGCTGGTTTGGACCAGCAGATCCGATTCCCCTGGCACATATCCGCCAGGCAGGCGTGACCGGTATCGTCACGGCCTTGCATCATATCCCCAATGGGGAAATTTGGCCCGTCGAGGAAATTGAAAAGCGACAGGCGGAAATAAAAAAAGCCGGTATGTACTGGTCGGTTGTGGAAAGTGTGCCCGTACACGAAGACATCAAAAAACAAACGGGGGATTATAAAAGGTATATTGCCAATTACCAGCAGACCATCCGAAACCTGGCCACATGTGGCATCGATACCATTTGTTATAATTTTATGCCGGTACTGGACTGGACACGTACCGACCTTGATTTCCCTATGACCGATGGCTCCACCGGCCTGCGGTTTGATGCCGTCGCTTTTGCTGCCTTTGAATTGTTCCTGCTCGAACGTGAAGGGGCATTCTCTGTCTACAGCAGGGAAATGCAGGAAAAAGCCAAAGTCTACCTGGATCAGGCTTCCACGGAACAAAAAAACCTGTTGATCAAAAATATTATTGCGGGTCTTCCGGGTGCCGAGGAACATTACACCCTGGATCAATTTGGCAACGTACTTGCCACCTACGATTCCATCGGGCCCGACACCTTAAAGAAACACCTCTACTTTTTCCTGAGCGAAATCGTGCCCGTAGCCGAAACATGCGGTGTCCGCATGGCTATCCATCCCGACGACCCCCCATTTCCGATCCTGGGACTCCCCCGGGTGGTAAGTACCGAGGCAGATATACGTCAACTGTACCAGGCTGTGGACTCCCCGTTCAACGGACTTACCTTTTGCACCGGCTCGTTTGGCGTACGGGCCGACAATGACCTGCCGGCGATGGTCGAACGTTTGGGCGAGCGCATCCACTTTATCCATTTGCGAAGCACACGCCGCGATGAAACAGGCAATTTCCATGAGGCTGACCACCTGGATGGGGATGTGGACATGTACCAGGTGATGAAAGGGCTCCTGACCGAACAGAACCGACGGCTTGCATCCGGACGCAACGACCTCCGCATGCCCATGCGCCCCGATCATGGCCACAAGATGCTCGACGACATAAACAAAACAATGAACCCGGGCTACTCGGCCATTGGACGGCTCAGGGGACTCGCCGAACTCCGCGGACTGGAATTGGGAATTGAAAAAGCATTTTTCAGCAAATGACATTTATAACGGACGATTTCCTGCTTCACAACGAGATGGCGCGCGAACTATACCATACGTATGCGAGTGACCTGCCCATCATCGACTACCACAACCACCTCCCGCCAGCAGATATTGCCCATAACCGGCAGTTTGAAAACCTGACACAGGCCTGGCTGGAAGGTGACCATTATAAGTGGAGAGCCATGCGCACCCACGGCATACCCGAAACATTCTGTACAGGCCAGGCACCGGATCGGGAAAAATTCAGAAAATGGGCTGCTACTGTGCCCTACACCCTGCGCAACCCCCTTTACCACTGGACGCACCTCGAGTTGCTTCGGTATTTCAACATCCCCACGCTCCTCAATGAGGCTTCTGCAGACAATATCTATGAAACTGCCTCTGCCATGTTAGGGACAAATGAGGGACGGGTACATGGCTTATTGTTGTCCAAAAAAGTAGAAACCCTCTGCTCCACCGACGATCCGGCCGATGACCTCAACTACCACCGGATCATACGTGAAAATAATCCGGGTTTCAACGTTTATCCCACTTTCCGGCCAGACAAGGCCATGAAATTTGGTGATGTAAAAGCATATAACCACTACCTTGATCAACTGGGTGCTGCCGCCGGTTTGGAAATCAAAAACCTGGACGACCTTTACCAGGCATTGGATCAGCGACAGGCCTATTTTTCGCAACATGGTTGCCGCCTCTCCGATCACGGGCTCGATAAATTTTATGCCGAAACATATAGCCCTTCTGAAGTGGCTTCTGCTTTTCTTGACTTGCGAAACGGGAAAAACATTTCACAGGAAACCGCCGCAAAACTGGCATCAGACATCCTCTTTCACCTGGGCCAAATGAACCATAAACGCAACTGGACACAGCAATTTCATGTAGGGGCCATCCGCAATAACAATACACGCAAATACCTGGAAATGGGGCCGGATACGGGCTGGGATTCCATAGGTGACCCGCTTATGGCCCGCGATATGTCGCGGTTGCTCGACCGCCTGGATCAGCAAAACCAGTTGACACGTACCATCCTGTACAACAATAACCCGCGCGACAATGCCGTATTTGCCACCATGCCGGGCAATTTCAATGATGGCGAAATCCCCAATAAAGTACAATGGGGATCGGCCTGGTGGTTTCTGGATCAAAAAGATGGTATGCGCGACCAACTGAACATGCTGTCAAACACCGGGCTATTAAGCCGGTTTATCGGAATGCTGACCGACTCCAGAAGCTTTTTGTCTTTTCCGCGGCACGAATATTTCAGGCGTATCCTATGTAATCTCATCGGCGAAGATGTGGATCGGGGCGAATTACCCAAGGATTCAATCCTGTTGGGCAATATGGTCAGGGCGATTTGCTATGAAAATGCGAAAAACTTCTTTGGATTCGAACAATAAACAGGCTACGTAAAAAACACATACATGATAGCAGCATACGGTGAAATAATGATCAGGCTCTCATCGGGGACTACCCCGCTGGCACAGACCGACCGGCTACAGCTTACGGTAGGTGGTGCAGAAGCCAACGTGCTTGCTGCCCTCGCTCATTGGGGGCATGGGGCCACCATGATCACGGCATTGCCTGCCAACCCTCACGGTACCAAAATCATCCATACCCTGCGGGCATGTGGTGTAGACACCCGATCAATCGTACAATCCGAAGGTCGTGTTGGGATGTATTTTCTGGAAGAAGGGAGCGGGCTGAGGCCTTCCAACATCCTGTATGACCGGGACAATAGCGTTTTCTCTAAAACAGGCGATTGGGACTGGGAAAAATTGTTGGATAAATGTACATGGTTTCACTGGACAGGCATTACACCTGCCTTGACTTCCACTACCTACCAGTCACTGCTGCTGGCCGTGGAAACTGCCCGCAAAAAAGGAATGACCGTTTCGGCTGACCTGAACTACCGCAGTACGTTGTGGAAATGGGGAAAAAAAGCCGTCGATGTAGTGCCCAGCCTTATCCGCATGACCGATATGCTGGTAACCAGCGAAGAAGCTGCCGAAAAAATGCTGGGTATCCAGGGGCATTTCACTGAAGAAATCAACCCTGAGCAATATCAAATGCTTTTCGATCAACTGCGAAACGAATATCCCCAACTGGGGCCGGTTTTCGTACCCGTTCGCCGAACCATCACTGCCCTCCATAACCGGTTGACGGCCTTTGGCAGCTACCAAAAAAACGAATGTGTGCAGGGCCCGACCCTGGATGTTCCGGAAATTATCGATCGGGTAGGAAGTGGTGATGCAATGACAGCAGGCTTTATCCATATTTTAAAGCAAAAAGGGAGTGTGCACGAAGCCTTATTGTTTGGTCTTTCGGCCGGGGCCTATAAACATTATTTTAGTGGCGACATCCTGCAGGTGGATGCCCATGAGATCATTAAAAACCTGGAAGGAAATGCCAGAATCCAGCGATGAAGACAAATCAACTACTTGAGTCCATTCAAAAAACAGGAATACTCCCGCTGTATTACCATCCGGATGCCGGGTGGGTGGCAGAGGTCATCGGCATGTGCCACGAGGCTGGCATTCGGGCGTTTGAATTCACCAACCGTGGCGAAAATGCACTCCGGGTATTTGAAGACCTACAAAAACTCGTCGGCCAGTTTCCCGGAATGCGACTGGGTATCGGCACGATCATGGATGCCGCCCAATCCGATCTGTTCATCCGGGCAGGGGCTGATTTCATTGTGTCCCCCATAGTAGACCCGGAAGTAGCAAAATCCTGTCAGTCGCACAAAACCCCCTGGGTACCCGGTTGCCAGACCCTTACGGAAATTATCATGGCACAACGCCTGGGTGCTCCCCTGGTCAAGCTTTTCCCCGGAAATGTGCTCGGCCCGGGATTTGTAAAAGCTGTGCTCGGCCCCTGTCCCGAATTGGCATTGATGCCCACGGGGGGGGTGACCACCGACGAACAAAACCTGAGAAGCTGGTTTGAAGCGGGTGTTACGTGTGTCGGACTGGGCTCTGCCCTATTTGAAAAATCAATAATGGACAAAAAAGATACCGCCACGCTACGCGAGCGCATCAGACAGGTCGTATCCCTCACCTCCACGATCCGCACATGAGATACCTTGCATTCATCAGCCTTGTTTTTGTCTGGTCCTGCCAGCAGCAGTCGCAGCGTCGCGAACTGGTATTGGCCCATGGCCTTGACGTCAACCATTCGGTGCACAAGGCCATGGAATATATGGCCAGGGAAGTGGAAAAATCCTCATCAGGCCAGCTCATTATCAAAATTTACCCCAACCAGCAACTAGGCTCGGAACGCGAAACACTGGAGTTGCTCCAGATCGGATCCATCGACCTCACCAAAACGTCGGCTGCGGTTATGGAAAATTTTGCCCCTGCCATCCAGGTACTCAGCCTTCCCTATCTTTTTCGATCGGAAGACCATGCCTACCGGGTGTTTACAAGTGAAGTGGGAAAAGAGCTCCTCCTTTCGGGTGAATCCTATTTCCTCCGCGGACTCAGTTATTATGATGCTGGTATGCGAAATTTTTATACGAAAGACCGCCCGGTAAACCATCCGGATGATATCCGGGGCCTCAAGGTCCGGGTACAGCAAAGCATCACCGCAATGGAAATGGTCAAAGCCATGGGCGGTTCGGCAACCCCTATTGCATGGGGTGAATTATACACTGCCTTGCAACAAGGTGTGGTCGATGCTGCCGAAAACAACCTCCCCAGCTTTTACCTCAGCCATCATTACGAAGTTTGCCAATTTCTCAGCATCAACCAGCACACGGCCGTACCCGACATTTTATTGATAAGCACGCACACATGGAAACGCCTTTCTGATCAGGAAAAAAAGTGGGTGCAACAAGCAGCCGACGCTTCCTATGCCTATCAGGTTGGTCTCTGGAAAGAAACGGAGTCGCAGGCATTGGAAGCGGTAAAAAAAGCCGGTGTCCGGATCAATTACCCGGACAAACAGTCCTTTATCGACATTACCGCCCCCATGAGGGACGAATTAAAACAAGATCCGTTGATAGGGCCATACATCGATAAAATTGAAGCCATGGCAATGGATGCTAACACTGACCTAACTCACTGACATGAAAGCTAAAATTGACCGCCTCCTTGAACTTTTCCTGACCCTGTTAATGGGATTGCTGGTGCTGGATGTCGTGTGGCAGGTATTTTCCAGGTATGTATTGAAAAACCCCAGTTCATTTACCGACGAACTGGCCCGGTACCTGATGATCTGGCTGGCACTTTTTGGCTCGGCCTACCTCACTGGCCGAAAGGATGGCCACCTTTCCATTGACCTGCTGCCCGAAAGGATCAAGACCCGCACACTCGCCCTGTTCATCCAGGGCATTGTATTTCTGTTTTCACTGCTGGTTCTGGTAATTGGCGGCTCACGTCATGTGCAGCTCACACTCCAGCTTAACCAAACCTCGGCATCCTTGCGCATCCCGATGGGATATGTATACCTGGCCCTTCCTGTATCAGGATTGCTCGCCTGTTTCTATAGCGGATATGCTTTTTTTCACCTGTTACAACCGAAACGTACATGGAAGGACTGATCCTTATTTTATTGTTTTTTATACTCCTGGGCATCGGTGTGCCTGTCGCCTACAGCATTGGTATTTCATCCTTGGTAGTCATCTGGTTTTCGCTGGACGCATGGATTGCGTTCAATACCCTTTCGCAGCGCATCGCCACAGGGCTTGACAGTTTTTCGCTTCTGGCCATCCCGTTTTTTATCCTTGCCGGCCAGCTTATGAACAAAGGGGGCATTGCCCGACGCCTGATCAATTTTGCCAAAGCATTGGTGGGCTTGTTTCCCGGGGGGCTTATTTATGTAAATATCATCGCCTGCATGCTTTTTGGTGCGATTTCGGGCTCGGCAGTGGCCGCAGCATCGGCCATTGGCAGTTTTATGTTGCCTCGCATGAAAAAAGAAGGCTATCCGGAACCCCTCAGTGCGGCCGTAAACATCTCATCGGCTACCACGGGATTGGTCATTCCGCCCAGCAATGTATTGATCGTCTTTAGTCTGGCTAGTGGCGGGGCTTCAATTGCTGCCCTGTTTCTTGCCGGCTACATTCCCGGATTGCTGATTGGCCTTGGACTGATCCTGACGTCCGCCCTGATGGTCAGAAAGCATAAACTGCCCCGTGCGGCAAGCATCTCCTTCACACAGGTATTCAGGTCGTTTGTGGATGCCTTACCAAGCCTGATGCTCCTTTTCATTGTCATGGGAGGCATTGTGGGGGGTATTTTTACCGCTACAGAAGCCTCGGCCATTGCCGTGATCTATAGTCTGGTGCTGGTCATTATCTATAAGGAGGTCAATTGGGACGATTTTATGGCCGTCGGGCTTAGTTCGGTCAAAACCACCAGTATTGTCCTTTTTTTGGTGGCCAACTCCATGGCCATGTCGTGGGTGATGTCGTATCAGGACATCCCACAGGCTGTCACAGACCTGATGCTGTCGATCAGCGACAATAAAATCGTATTGCTGATCCTCATCAACCTCATCCTGCTGGTAGTTGGTGTCTTTATGGATATAACACCTGCAATTTTGATTTTTACCCCCATATTTCTTCCCGTCGCCCAAAAAATGGGCATGGATGTCGTTCATTTTGGCATCATGATGGTGATCAATCTCTGCATTGGATTATGCACCCCGCCGGTTGGATCCGTATTATTTGTCGGATGTTCAGTGGCCAATCTTTCAATCCGACAGGTCATCCGGCCACTGCTCCCCCTGTTTGTCTCCATGATCCTCATCCTGCTGTTGGTCACATATGTACCGGAAGTCAGTCTGTTTTTACCGCGGTTGCTTGGTTTTTAGCCAATAGCCCGAGGAAAAATGTGCAGGTTGCCAAGCTTCTTTTGGCAAATAGGGCCCTGGTCGTTACTTTGATAGCCAGTTTTTAACCCACAGACCTTTACACATGCCAAAACCAGCTGTCCTTCTTGCCTTTTTATGGTTTTTATCTGCCTGCCAACCGGACAGAAAGCCGGACATCCCAAACGGCATGGTACGTATTCCCGCTGGATCATTCGAAATGGGGGCCAAAAACAATCAGGCCTACCCAGACGAATTCCCACGTCATCCCGTTGAAATCTCAGCATTCTATATGGACAAGACCGAAGTGACCAACAGGCAATTTCTGGAATTTGTAGAGGCAACGGGCTATGTCACCATCGCCGAAAAAAACATAGAGTGGGAAGACATGAAATCACAGGTACCACCGGGTACACCACGTCCGCCTGATTCCCTGCTCCTGGCCGGCTCGCTGGTGTTCCGGCCTACAACCGGCCCGGTAAACCTCGACGATTACAGCCAGTGGTGGGAATGGGTGCACGGAGCCGACTGGCGACATCCCGAAGGGCCCCTAAGCTCCATCACGGAACGAATGGATCATCCGGTTGTGCACATCGCATGGGATGATGCCACAGCCTACGCTGCCTGGGCGGGCAAACGACTGCCCACAGAGGCAGAATGGGAATGGGCTGCCATGGGAGGGAAAACGGATGCCAACTATCCCTGGGGCAATGAGCCAATAGAAAACGCCTTCGGAAAAGCAAATTTCTGGCAGGGCATCTTCCCCTACCAAAACCACGTACTGGACGGGTATTATGGTACATCACCAGTCAAGACCTTTCCTGAAAATGGCTATGGGCTTTTTGATATGGCCGGCAATGTATGGGAATGGTGTAGCGATAAATATGATTATATGGCCTATCAGAATGACCTGAAAAATGGGCAGGTAAAAGACCCGGCAGGCAGCAGGAAGTATAATGATCCCCGTGATCCCTACACAGCAAAACACGTCATTCGGGGAGGCTCCTTTTTGTGTAATGAGGATTATTGTAGCGGATACCGTGTGTCCAGAAGGATGAGTTCCAGCAAAGATTCAGGATTTAACCACACAGGCTTCCGGTGTGTGCGTCAAACAGCCTTTTGACCTAGAAAAACACAATCCATATAAAAAAATAAAATTTAGAGTGTCAGCTACATAAGCTGTCCCTTCTAAATCTTTTTTTCTATCTTCATGCCTAATTTGAATAAGGATATCAATCACCAACAAATATGAAGTTTACCGGACTCAATGAACTTGAGGTAAAAGACTCGCGAAGCAAACATGGGACAAACGAACTTAGCCCAATCCTTGTCGAAGGGTTTTGGAAAAAGCTGTTCGATAATTTCAAAAGCCCAATCATCATCATTCTGATCTTTGCACTAGTTGTCATACTGATATTGTCATTTTTTCACCTGACCGAATGGTATGAAGCCGTTGCCATTGCAGCAGCCGTACTCCTCGCAACAGGTGTTTCCACTTTTTCTGAACATAAAAACGAATCTTCCTTTCAAAAGCTTCAGGAAGAAGCATCACAAATCACCAGTAAAGTCTATCGAAACGGTGATGTAGTCGATATATCGGTCAATAGCATTGTAGTAGGTGATTACGTACTCTTACAATCCGGAGACAAAGTACCTGCTGACGGACTTATTGTAGAAGGTGACATCAAAGTCAACCAGGCCTCCCTGACAGGCGAGACCGACCCGGTTTCCAAGACAATGTATGAGGAAGGTATTGAGATTGACGAATCGGATCTGGCCAATGCATACAGCCTGATGCGTGGAACGGTGGTAGAGGATGGGGAAGCCGTAATGAAAGTCAACACAGTAGGTGACCATACCTTTTATGGCAAACTATCAAAAGAACTTTCGCTTTCCGACAGTCGGTTGTCCCCTCTTCAGGTCAAATTAAAAGGCCTGGCTGATCTGATAGCCAAATTTGGATACATAGCCTCCGTTTTTATTGCGGTGATATTCATGTTTCAAAAAGCCGTGATCCTAAACGATTTTGATGGCGTTAAAATAGCCGAATATTTTTCCAACTGGCAGCATTTTGTAAATGATGCGGTCCATGCCCTGGTACTGGCCATCATCATTGTGGTGGCTGCTATTCCGGAAGGTTTGCCCATGATGATTGCCATTGTCCTGTCGCTCAATATGCAAAAAATGCTTCGCGAAAAAGTACTGGTACGAAAACTCCTTGGGATTGAGACTGCCGGAAGCCTCAGCATTTTGTTTTCGGACAAGACAGGAACCCTGACAAAAGGAAAACTGGAGCCCCGGTTTTTTATTACCGGAGCCAATCAGACGTATGAGAGCTACGGAGAAATACCTGTTAAAATTAGGGAGCTGGTCAAACTATCCATTGCAGGAAATACGGCCAGTCATCGCTCCAAAGACGGGGAAATAACCGGTGGAAACTTTTCGGAAAGGGCCCTGTTGGGGTATCTGGATCCGCATGAAGATTATAGAATCGTAGATGCTGCCAAGCTCGTCCACAAAATACACTTCAATAGTACCCGAAAATTTTCTGCTGCCCAGTTAAAGCTTGAGGAACCACTGGCCACTTTTGGCCAGGACAACCTGATATTCATCAAAGGTGCCCCCGAAATCGTAATGGATGCGGTAGAAACCTGTGTAAATGAAGAAGGGAACGTAGTCCCGATTGAAGATAAAATAGGCCTGATCCATTACATGGACGGATTGGCCGATGCAGGTATCCGTCTTATTTCAATTGCCATCTCTACTGAAAAAATTGAAGATGATGAAAAAATCCCCGGGCATCTCCACCTGGTTGGGGTCTTGGGGATGCAGGATACCATTCGTGAAACCACCTACTCATCTGTACAGCAGGTAAAAAATGCCGGTGTACAGGTCGTGATGATCACAGGCGACCGTAAAGGAACTGCTGCAGCCATTGCCAAGGAAGCCGGCCTGCTTGAAAATGACGACCAGGTCGTCCTGGTTTCTTCAGAACTTCAAACCATGTCGGATGAAGAAGTGAAGGGGATATTGCCAAACCTTCGGGTGATTGCCCGTGCCCTTCCCACGGATAAAAGCCGAATGGTTAGAATCTCCAAATCAATGGGTCAGGTAGTAGGCATGACGGGTGATGGTGTGAATGATTCGGCCGCGCTCAAACAGTCCGATGTGGGTATCGCAATGGGAAGCGGTTCGGAAGTAACCAAAGAGGCCGGTGATATCGTGATTCTGGATGATAATTTCCACTCGATCAGTAATGCCATCCGTTATGGCCGCACCATCTTTCAGTCCATACGCAAGTTTATCATGTTTCAGCTGACGGTAAACGTCGCTGCGGTGTCCATTACGTTTTTGGGGCCCATCATCGGGATTGACTTTCCACTCACCATTATCCAATTACTGTGGATCAATATGATCATGGACACCCTGGCTGCCATTGCACTGGGCGGGGAACCTGCCCTGCACCGCTACATGTCTGATGCTCCGGTACAACGTGAAGAAAACATCCTGACCAAAAAGATGATTTCGGGTATTCTGATCAATGGGTTTTTTATCACGATTTTTTCTGTATTGTTTTTGAAACTCCCTTTCTTCAAGGAACTATTTGGAAGAGATGGGGAGATCGTTTCAGCCGTGCATCTAACTGCATTTTTCAACATTTTCATCTTCCAGATTCTCTTCAATGGATTAAATGTGCGGTCCGAAGGGCTGAATGTATTTGAACATATCAATGAAAACCGCCGGTTTATTTACGTTATGCTCATGGTCTTTGTCCTGCAGATCATTTTCACCTATATAGGTGGTGACATTTTGCGGACAACTGCCCTAACATGGGAAGAATGGGCGAAAGTCTTTTTCTTTTCCATTCTTATCATTCCCATTGACATGCTTCGCAAAGTTTTCATAAGCGGAAAGCAACTCTACCGCGATACGGTGAGGATCATGTTCAGGATTTGACGGAGGCATTTTGGGAAAGAAACGATTTCATAAACCCGGAAAGATCATACGTTCAGGGGTAAAGTCCCTGACTCATCATAGCCATAACCTATATGCACAGTTAAAATCCGAGACCAAAGGCAAAGCAGAAGTTTCATTTATTGGCCAAAAAAAGACCCAGTCCGTAAGTGCGCAATTATATCAGTACAATGCAGATAAGGCTGTCTATGTAAACAACATTCGGGATTTTGACTTTTTCCATACACAGGACAAGCCGGATTATCTATGGCTCAATTTTCACGGACTACATGATGTAGTCATGATTTCATCGCTGGCTGATTCCCTGCAATTGGACAGACTCACCCTGCGAAATATCCTGGACACCACACAGCGACCCAAATCAGAAGAGTTTGAGGGTTATTTACAGTTTAGCATCAAATCAATACTGAAAAAAGAGGATGGTCAGCTACAGGTGGAACAAATTTCCTTTATACTGTCTGATCAGTATGTCATTTCCTTTCAGGAAGAAAGCAGTGACCATTTTGGCTCTATCCGAAGGAAAATCAACGAAGGCACAGGCTCTATCCGCAAAAAGTCAAGCGATTACCTGTTGTCTCAATTGCTCGATGCACTACTCGATAACTATTTTGAAAGTATCGATCAGGTAAACCAGGAACTGCGCATTCTGGAATCGGACGTTTTCAAAAACCCGGTAAAAGAGGTACTCATAGCCCTCGAAAACCACAAAAAAGCCGCCCAGGTCATCAAGAAGTCATTGGTTCCCTGCCGGGAGGCTATCCAGTCCATCCTCAATGGCCGAACCCGTTTCATCCACGATGACAACCAGAAATTCTTCCGTGACCTGTCCAACAACATCACTTCGGCCCTCGATGAAACAGAGGATACCATTCGCACCCTCGACGGGCTGACCAATATATATTTCGCCTCGGAAAGCCAAAAGATGAACGAAACCATGAAACTCCTGACTACCGTGGCCACGTTGTTTATCCCGCTTACATTTATCGCAGGCATCTACGGAATGAATTTCACCTACATGCCGGGATTGACCTACCCCTATGGCTACTATGCTGTATTGGTGGCAATGGCTCTCGTTTCGATCCTGATGATCATTTTCTTCAAGCGAAAGGGGCTGTTTTAAACAAAAAAAACCCGGAACAAATGCCCGGGCCATATCTTATCTCTGGTCTGTGCTAGCACTATACCAGTTGTGCTTTTGTCACCTTATAGCGTTTTCTGATTTCCCAGATGGCATGGATATCCTCGATCAGTTTTTTTAACACATCGGGTGTCAGCGACTGCTTGGGATCGTCTCCAATCCCCAGTTTTGGATTGCTGTGGGTTTCCACAATTACCCCGTCGGCACCGTAGGCCATGGCTGCCAATGACGCAGAAGGCACATATTTGGCACGTCCCACCGAGTGAGAAGGATCCACAATCACCGGTGCCCAGCTTTTTTCCTTGAGCAAGGGGGTAATGGACTCGTCCGGATAATTGCGGTAACCATCCATGGTTGGCTGGGTGCCGCGCGGACAAAACATCACATCGGGGTTACCGGCTGCCGCAATGTACTCGGCCGCAGCGATAAACTCATTGACCGGACCCATCCCAATGGAACGTTTCAACAATACTTTGATGGGCTTATCGGCAGTCATTTCTCCTATTTTCTTCAACAGGGAATAGTTCAGCGCATTTCGTGCCCCTACCTGCAGGATATCAACACCCGCTTCAACCGCAATTTGTAGCTGATATTCATCCATCACCTCGGTATCTACCGGCAAGCCTGTCTGCTCACGGGCCTCAATTAATATTTTC
The DNA here is from genome assembly GCA_029880385.1 of Cyclobacteriaceae bacterium. Lineage (GTDB taxonomy): Bacteria > Bacteroidota > Bacteroidia > Cytophagales > Cyclobacteriaceae > JAOUOM01. The sequence goes on from JAOUOM010000003.1 coordinate 18,415, forward strand.
ATCGAGCTGTCATCACCCTGAAACGAATACGGCATGGTACGAGGCTTCCAGACACCACCACGCAGGGCAGTTGCCCCGGCTTCTTTGACCGCATGAGCCGATTCAAGAAAATAATTGGGGTTTTTGGGGTCTATGGTACAATGACCGGCGATGATAGTCGGCATTTGCCCCACAATCACCTTTCCGATCGTAATCTGATGATGCGCCAGCTCCGACTGAATCGCCATCAGTTTAAAAGGCGAATCTACGGCATCAAAGCGGTCAATATAGTCAAGTCCTAAAATCCGGTTGACCATGATGGTCTCCCTTTCTTCACCCAGCACAGCATAGATGGTCCTGTGATGCCCCACGATGGGCTGTACTTTACAATGATATGCTTCTACGATGGAATTTACTTCTGCGAGTTGCTCATCTGTCAATCTCGACTCCTTTGGTATGATCATGCCTCTCTCAATTTAAGCGCACAAAAGTAATTGGATAAAGTAGCTATCAATAAAGAAAGGACTTAAATATTTGGCCGACCGTCTTTTTTTTAGAATATTCTCAAAATATACCCCGGATTTCTACCATAATTATTGACCCCTATCCTGACAGATACCAAACGGTGGTAGGTTTTCACGGCCAGCGCATCGAATTTCACCTATCCGAACGTTTGGATTTCTTTACCGAACGATAACCTTCGGCCAGGGTCGTTCCCATGATCAATGCCCCGCCCATCAGAATGTTGCTCTGCGGGATTTCACCCAGAAAAAAAATCCCTATCAAAATCCCAAATACAGGTGTGAGATTGCTCAACAGGCTTACCGTGGTGATGGAAAAATACCGGAAACTACCTACGAAAAGCGTATGCCCCACGGCGGTAGTAAATACCCCCAATAGCAACAGGGGTTTCCAGTTGGACAAAAGGATGTCCTGCCGGATGTCGAGCGGAAAAATA
>JAOUOM010000124.1 GCA_029880385.1 Cyclobacteriaceae bacterium
CTGTTTAATTTGAGTCAATGAAGCCCCAGAAGTCTCTCCCCCTAGGTTTTTGTTTTCATCAAGTAGACTCTGCTTTTCTGATAGTATTTGAAGTCTGAATTCAGCAGTTGAAATCTCAAATTCCAAGGATTCAATGTCTTTCTTTAAACTATCAATTTTCTCATCCCTTTTGAGGGTGTTTAAGTAGTTGAGTTTGTGATTCACTGATAAAATTGTGAATTCACCTGTTGCTTTAACTTGGACGCTCTTGTCATCAATATGTGGAGAAAGTGACTTAATACGCAGAGTAGACTTTCCTTGTGGGATTTCAATTTTTCCAGTTCGGGTTACTAGTCCACCCTGAACATAAATTGTAACCTCGTCAATCTTGGTTTTGAGTTCTCGTTCCGTGAAAGTTTGCGAAAAAGCCTGGTTAGCAAGAAGCAGTAAAAGTAGTGTAAGGTATTTCATGATCTTTTTCTCAGTGAGATGCAAGAAAACTCTAAATTCCATAAATGTGCAGAAATATTTTTCGTTGCGCAATAAGACATAACATTAATGTAACACGCACACTGCGACTAGCCGTCTGCGTGTTATCCGTTATTCAAATATACCCCTCTATCACATCATAACCAACGGACTTTTTACTTCATTCCGGCTTGTGGCATCCCCTCCATTGCCGCACATTTGCTACGTGTCCTTTTCAATACCCCCCTGCCCTTCGCCAGAGCCTTCGCGCCCCCCAATAAATACCCTACCACAGTGGGTGGCCAATTTCCGTTGGTGATAACACCAACGGGGGCGGTGGGCTTTTTTGCCCATTAGTCGGAATCTGAAATAAAGTGCCAAAATGCCTCTAAAACAGCCCCGGCAGCAGCGGCATCCTTTCCGTTGCGGTAGCGGCAGCGGGCTGGCCGGAAAGATACAGCGGATGACGGGTAGCCCCGGTGCCAGGGTGCCAGCCCCGCCCGCTCCGTCTAACAACATATGGCGGTTGACAAATCTTCTTTCTGTTATGTATTTGCCCTGTAAAATAGTTTCTTTGCGTTTGCTGATTTTTGGCCCCTCATTTACGAACCATGAAATACCTGATCGCCGGCCTTGGCAACATAGGGGCCGAATATGAACTGACCCGCCACAACATCGGTTTTCTTGTACTCGACCGACTGGCGGATGTGCACGGTGGAACGAAATTTGACCAGGGCAGACATGCGTTTGTAAGTGAAGTCAACTACAAGGGCCGTACCCTATATCTGATAAAGCCCACTACCTACATGAACCTGAGCGGTAAAGCGGTAAACTACTGGCTACAGGAACTCAAACTGACCAAATCAAACCTGCTGGTGGTGACCGACGACATTGCACTTCCGTTTGGAAAACTGCGCATGCGCAAAAAGGGCTCGGCAGGTGGCCATAATGGACTGAAAAACATCGAAGACCTAACCGGCGGACAGGACTATACCCGGCTGCGCTTTGGTGTGGGCGATGCCTTTCATAAGGGAAGCCAGGCCGACTATGTGTTGTCTCCTTTTGCCAAAAAGGAAATGGACGACCTGGTACTGGCCATGGACAGAGCCATCGATGCCGTGCTGGCCTTTTGTACCATCGGCGCAGACCGTGCCATGAGCCAATACAATGGATAATTACCTATTTGAATCGGAACGACTCGGCTTTGGGGAATGGACGATGGATGACCTGGATGACCTGGCCGCCATGAACCAGGATCCGGACGTGATGGCGTATTTTCCCGCTACCCACAGCGTGGCGTACAGCAGGGAATTTTTGTTACGGCAGCAACGGCATTTTGCAGAAAACGGACTTTGTTTTTTTCGAGTTGAAACACGGGACACAAGTCGTTTCATTGGTTTTTTGGGTATACAGGCCATCCCGTTCCCGGCCTCTTTCGGGCCAGGTTTTGAAATTGGCTGGCGGCTGGTACGCCAAGCCTGGGGAAACGGCTATGCAACCGAAGGTGCCCTGCGGTGTATGACCTATGCCCATGAGGCAGCAGGGCTCGGGGAAATCTATGCGTTTACCTCCATCCACAATCAGCGATCGGCACGGGTAATGCGCAAGACAGGGATGACCTGCATGGGTACGTTCCAGCACCCGCGTATGGAAGCCGGACACTGGCTGGAAACACACGTACTGTACCATAAACTACTGGGGCAATGAGTCAAAAGGTGGTAGTAGTCGTCGGCGGGGGTGCCGCAGGTTTTTTTGCCGCTATCAACGTGGCGGCCAAACACCCGGACTATCGGGTGACCATACTGGAAAAATCGGCGCAGCTACTGGGCAAGGTAAAGGTGTCGGGGGGTGGTCGCTGCAATGTGACCAATGGCCGCACCCTGCCCGGCGAACTGGTGAAATTTTACCCGCGTGGCGGCAAGAAACTCTATGCACCCCTGAGTCGCTTTGGTACTGCCGAAATGCGCAACTGGCTCGAACATGAGGGGGTCAAAACCAAAACCGAAGCCGACTTGCGCGTATTCCCCGAAAGCAATTCGTCGCAAACCATCATCGACTGTTTTTTGCAGGCAGCAAAAAAATCGGGTGTTGTCATACGTACCCACTGCCAGGTCAACGAAATTAAGCCGGAAGAGGTACGATGGCGGGTATCGTTTGCCGACGAATCGGTTGAGGCCGACAAGGTGGTATTTGCCACGGGTTCTTCGGCTGCTGCCTGGCAGTTGCTCGCAGGCCTGGGACTGAAACTGGTGCCGGCTGTGCCTTCTTTGTTTACTTTCCACCTGAATGATCCCCGGATACAGGGACTGTCGGGTGTGGCCTTTGCCGAAGCGGGCATCAAAGTGGCCGGAACAAAACTGGAGGAATCCGGCCCGCTGCTCATCACTCACTGGGGCCTGAGCGGCCCTGCCGTGTTGCGCCTTTCGGCCTGGGGTGCCGAAATATTGAAGAAAAAAAACTATCACTTCACGATCCTGATCAATTGGCTGGCTAACCACAACCAGGCATCTGCCAGCGACCTGCTCCGTCAACTCTGTGAGGCACAGCCCAAAAAAATGGTAAAAAACCACAAGTGGGATATGGTACCGGCCCGGTATTGGGAAAACCTGCTGCACCAGACTGGACTGGCTGGTAAAACCTTTGGCGACCTGGGAAAAAAACAGATAAACAAACTAGCCGAAGAACTGACACAGGCCCGATTTGACGTGACGGGCAAAAGTACGTTTAAGGATGAGTTTGTGACTGCCGGTGGCATAGACCTGTCGGAAATTGACCTGGGGAGTTATGAATGCAAGAGATACCCTGGCCTGTACCTTGCGGGCGAAACACTGAACATTGACGGCATTACGGGTGGGTTTAATTTTCAGGCCTGCTGGACGGCCGGGTGGATTATTTCCGAATCGATCGGATAATAGATTCATTGGGTGCCCCTGCTTTACGGTTCATATCTGTAGTTTTGCCCATACACGCAATGCAGCACGTACATGACCCATCACCTGATCACACTGGGCCTACAGATTGTCCCAAAAAGCAAAACAAACCTGGACAGCTATCCGCTGGTGGACAAAGCCATTGAGGTAATCCAACAGTCGGGTGTTCCCTATCGTGTCACTCCGTTTGAAACCGTAATGGAGGGTACATACAGCCAGCTAATGGAAATCGCTGCCTCTGCCCAGCAGGCCGTATTGCAGGCAGGGGCAGATGAATGCCTCGTGTATTTCCGCATCCACTACCGCAAAGATGCCGATGTGACATTTGCAGAAAAGAAACTCGACCGCTGAGCCCTCAGGTCAAAAATGATTTGAGAAATTCGACAAAGCGGAAGACATCCGAAAAATTGGAAACAAGGCCAAGGGAAATACGGATGGCTCCCCGCATCTTGTCGAGGTGTGCCTGCATGTCAAAATAATCGCCGCTCTCGTGCGAATCAAAATAGTGCAAAAGCTCGTTCCCTTCCAGTTCATTGTTGATTTCATCAATGCCCGGGTTACAAAAGCAGCCCGTTCGAATGGAGAAGTTTTGTGCATTGGCAGCCTGCTCTACCTGGATAAAAGGCAGTGTCCTGCCATCCGGCCCAAACAGGTTGAGGATGATGGTTGCCCCACGGCCCGTTGTATCCTGAGGCCCAAAAACCTGGATCAGGGGTTTGCCATTGCGATGGACAAGGCCCCGCATAGCCTGTAGCAACCAGTCTGTCAGCACCATGACCCGTTGATTGATCGTGTCTATACCGATGGATTCGATGTGCTCAAGCCCGATTGTCAAGGCCGGGATATCCAGGTAGTTTATTGTGCCATCCTCAAATCGTGCATGATGCTGATCGAGAAAAAACCGATCGGCCATCACCGAAGCCAACGTGACCGTCCCCCCGGCAAACCAGGGTTTTTTCAGTTTTGGAAATACATCTTTGCGAACCAGTAATGCCCCAAGACCGGTCGGATAGCCAAACATTTTGTAAAAGGACATGGATACAAATTCCGGCTTGTATACCGACAAATCCAGACGGCTGGTCGGAACAAAAGCCGATGCATCCAACAGGACATCCCATCCTTCTTTTTGGGCTTCTCCGATCCAGGCAAGGTCATGCTTCACGCCTGACACATTGGATTGTGCCGGATAGGCAAACAGTTTATTGGTTGCCGTACCATGTGCTGCGAGGTTTTCGCGCAATACCCCCTCACTAAATCGTAAGTTTTCAATCGTGATGGGTGAATAGGTAAAGGGGCACCCCTTTTTCCTGGCAAATTCCCGAATGCCGTTCACCGAATTATGATTGTCAAACGGCAGCAGAAAATGGCTGTTTTCAGAAAACGGATAGCATTCCCCCACTATCTTCAATGCGCCCGTGGCATTGGGTGTAAACACGCAATCGTAATCGCCTGCATTAAAAAACGAAAGGACTTTCTCACGGGCTTCACCGGTAAGGCGTGTGGCCAATTGCGAACTGGGATTGGTAGAATGGGGATTGCCAAACACATGGTCCGCCAACAACTGGTGGTGACGACTGACCTGGCTCATGGCATACAGGCTGCCCCCTGTGTAGTCGAGGTAAACATGGTGCTGGTCGTCCAGACGGGCGTAATCCCGGGCACGCAATTGATCCAGGTCGCGGGTTTGCACATAGTCAGGAAAAGCAGCCTCAAACTGCTTCAGTGATTCAATGAATTGTGGGGTAGATTGAATGGGGTGCATGTGGGGTAGGGTTAAAATAGGTTAGGCAGCAAACCGGAGAGGAAAAGAACTACTCATCGGTCAATTCCATCAAAGGCTTTTGCATGACCAGGTTGTTGGGGTACGACACCTCCAGGCCATCCTCGGTCTTTATTTTGATATGAAACAAGCCGATATCTTTTATGATCCCGACGACCGTATTGTCCCCGTCCAGTATCTTGATTCGGGTGCCAACGCGTACCGGAAAGAAAAAAAAGATGATCACCGATGCTGTGACATTTGACAACAGCGACCAGTTGGCAAACAGTGCCACGCCGACAATGGTAAATATCGAGGCAAAATAAATGGAAACCCCCTGGATCGATATTTCCCATATCATGCCCATCAGGCTTATCATCAATAGCGTAATGGATACACTGGCCAGTTTACGCACGTACAATTCGCGCGAATAATCCACCTGGTGGGTACGAGCGTGATTCTTAATTAGTTTTTTGGCCGTGGATTTGATCAGAAAATACGTCACCACCAGTATGAGGGAAAAAATGACCCTCGATCGGTTCATTTCAAAATAGCCTAATATTTCATCAATTGGGGACATTGTACAAATGTTTTAGGAAAACAAAAATACATGTCCTGACCGGCTATTTGCCAAAAAAAACAGAAATCGGGTTTGTTTTTATTTGGTTGCCCCAAAACGATAGGAAATCCCTACCCCAAAGACACTTTTAAATTGTGTACGCGGGTGGGTGCCAAGTGACAGGCCGGCATCGTCAAAGGCTTCTATCTTGATATCATGATCATAGATCAGTTGTGACTGCCAGTTGACCGTGAGCAGGTTATTGACCTTCATCGAGACCATGTTTTGCCAGTTGACGTCCACATTGCCGAAATCTTTCAGGTAATTACTAAACAATTCCAGTTTTGACGCGACCGTCACATTTGGCAGCAGGTTTTCCTTGTTAAACATGACTTTCAGAAAAGATCCCAGCTCGGCACGATGCCTACTTCCCGCGCTCAGGAACACAGCGGGGTTGACGGGATCTGGTATTCCGGGAGTCACACCAAATGCCCCCGCATTTGCCAATTCCTGGTTTCGTACAAACGTGAACTTTCCGGTTACGGGCGCATAGGTAGCGGATAACACCGGTGATGGTTTCCAATCCAGACCTGTCGCCACGAGCAAGTACCCGGGAGCCATAAATTCAGAAATACGGTCACCGTCAGCATTTACCCCGCGATAAAACTGGGTCCGAAAATCAAGCA
>JAOUOM010000125.1 GCA_029880385.1 Cyclobacteriaceae bacterium
GGCACAATAAAACGCACTTGCAATGGCTGACAAGGTGTCTTTTTGAACGAAATACATGTTTCCGTCTGCCAATTCGGGTTTGCCATACACACGCAACAGACTATCCGGCACCAATGAAGGCGACAGTATCGGCGATGCATTCATTGGCGGGTCTGCCGCAGGAAAATCTTCGGGATATTGAAAACAAAACAAGGTGTCTGGCATCCCCAAAAAACGAAATTCAAATTTCCCCGGCACCAGATATGAATCAAAAACAGGCCGTCCATCGGTACCAGCCGGGTAATAATCCGGATGGGAATAATTGCCCCGCGACAAATCAATCGGGAAGTAAAACTGATCCGTTTGACCGATGAAATGCACCACCAGTAATTTTTGTGGGGGCACGCGAAACGCGATCCGGTATACAATTTCATTTATAGAATGGGATAATGTGTCGATACCGGCAAACAGCAAATGATTGTCCGGGTCTGCCATGTCCTTTTGCAGCAGGTGATTGAATGTATGGATAGCCGAATCTGCCTGAATGCGGACAAACACATACAAAGAGTCATGAAGCTGTGCGACGCGGTGCTGCACCCTCACCGGTGCTTCCACATCATACCAATAGCCCGTATTGATCTTATTGAAATCGATTCCCAACAACCTGTGGTTACAGGCGATAAGTATGGAAATAACCAGAGCACTGCGTAATATGAGTTTTAAAAAAGTCAAGTCAGGAATTTTTGATTTCTTTGTACAAAAATAACACATGAGCGTTTACACCACAGAAATTGCTTCAGATCAGATCGTTTCAGACAATCCCATTCACCAGCGTCTCCTCAAAGCCTATCTTGTGGCCAAACCTTTTATATCCGGCAGTTTGCTCGAAATGGGTTGTGGCGAAGGACGTGGCGTTACGGAAATTGCCCCGCTGGCAAAGCAATATACAGCGATTGACAAAATTGAAACAGTCATTCAGAAATTAAAGGTGCGCTATCCGGCCTATCGTTTCGAAACGGGCCACTTTCCTCCACTGCCCTTCCCTGACAATAGTTTCGACACCATCGTATCTTTTCAGGTGATCGAACACATAAAAAACGACCGGTTATTTCTGAACGAAATCCACCGGGTACTGGCCCCCGGTGGCAAAGCCCTGATCACAACACCCAATATCCGGATGACCCTGTCACGTAACCCCTGGCACATCCGGGAGTATACAGCCGACGAACTGATCACACTGGGCCGTCAGTATTTTTCTCATGTCGAAATGAAAGGGATTGCGGGAAATGAAAAAGTGATGGAATACCACCGGCGCAACAAGCAATCTGTAGAAAAAATCACCAAATTCGACTTCTTTAATCTTCAGTACAGGCTGCCTGCACCTTTACTTCGATTGCCCTACGACCTCCTCAACCGTCTTAACCGCAACAAGCTGCAAAAAGAGGCAGACCAACTCGTGATCAGTATCACGGCTGATGATTATGTTCTTGCCGAAAAATCTGAAGATAACCTGGATTTGTTTTGCATCCTCACCAAATGAAAAGAGCCCTGTCCATACGCATCCACCTCCTTGCCCTGGTGACCCTGTGCTTTCTGCTGCTCGCTACCGATGCCGATGCGCAACGTAAAAAACGAAAAGAACAACTGGCCACTGTCATCCAGACTGCCAAAGGTTACCTGGGAACACCGTATCTATACGGCGGTACTACCCGCAAGGGAATTGATTGTTCGGGCCTCATCTATACTAGCTACAAGGCAGCAGGCATCACGTTGCCACGTACTGCCGAGGCGCAGGCAAAAGCAGGGAAAGCCCGAGGCTGGGAGGAGCTAAGGGAAGGCGACATTGTCCTGTTCAAATTCAAAGATGATGGAGAAAAATGGTGGCATAGTGGAATGATCACCTATGTAAAAGGGGAACAAATAAAATTCATCCATGCATCGAGTAGTCGGGGGGTAGTCGAAAGTGATTTAATGAATGATTATTACAGAAAAAATGTAAAACGTTTTCGAAGAGTCATCAAATAAATAGATTTTACTATCTTCGTGCTCCGTTTGTAACCCCCGGGGTGGCAAAGCAACCAAAATGATTCGGGACAATCGGTTTTGAAACAAAAATAAGGGGCTGTAGCTCAGTTGGCTAGAGTGCTTGACTGGCAGTCAAGAGGTCGTGGGTTCGATTCCCATCAGCTCCACACACGCATCAAAGGCATCCTTTCACGGATGCTTTTTTTGTTGCAGAAAAAATAGTACCGGGCTGTCCTATCGCCAGTGGTGACGGCAATCTGAAAAATTTATTTCCCGAAAATACAAAGCCCCCTCTCCGGCAATTGACCGAAAAGGGGGCAAATGTGTCTTGGCTATGGAGGTGGCTATCAGAACGAAAACGAATAGCCTAGCGTAATCACATCATCCACAAAGTTCACAGGCAAGCCGGTTGCTTTCTCCCACATTCCAAAGGTTCGTTGGTGCATTAGGCCGAGTTTGACTTTGCTGGCTTTGGAAATATCATAGCCTACCCCAATTTGATACCTCATTTTATCAAATACAGTCGATGCTTTTCCACCAAATGGGAGGAATATCTCGGTATTTACATAAGGTGTGATCTTTTTACTGATGCCCAGGTATTCCACACCGAGTTTGGTCCGCCAGTCGGCCGATATCCCATTGTTAAACTGCATGTATATCCGCTCCCTAACCGAAAAATTGAACGGTTTGATTTTTTTCTCATAGTCAATATCCACGCCAAGCCGCTGACGGCCATCCCAGGTCGTGTTTGATTTATGCTTTTGGGCAAACCGGTAAAACGGGGTAATACTGAGGTCTTTGGAAAATTTGTAGGTACCACTTAACTCGGCAAAACGGGTGGTTGCATGGGAAATACTTGAGTCCAGCCGGTATTCTGTATCTGCCGCAAAACTCAATTTTTTGGAAACTTTCTTTTTCACACCCACTCCCATCCAGAGGCCTGTGTCGTGATACCGGGTAACATCCTGTGTTTGTGCCTGTGCCACAACAGCTATTAGAAGGCACATCGACATTGATACGAAAACTTTTTTCATCAGATTAAAATTTAAAATAGATTGGAAATAAACTACTCTTTTCTATCCCTTTCTATTTTTACTTATTGTTTGCTACATCAAAATAATAGATGGTAATGATGGCGGAATCACGCAGGAAGTTGATCCTGTCAATGGATATCCGGTTGATCTTCAAGCCTGTCCTTTCCTCCAGATCCCGGATTAGTTCCTCTCTCGATTCCGGCCTGATCATCTCGATTTTTTCATAGGTCACGCGCTTGGCAACTTCTTTTTTTACCAGCAGGTTGCTTTCGAGCAAATACGTCACCAGCAGGATAACCAAATTCACAAAAAGCAGTTCATCCATCCCCCCTTTGCTCACGGCCGTAATAAGCCCGATCGCAATGACCAGGAACAAATAGGTCATATCCTTAATATTCAGCCCTTCGGTACGGTAGCGGAGCATGGAGAATACGGCAAATAACCCGAAGGCTGCCCCCATACTCATCTCGACTTTGTTCAGCAGATAGGTGATCAAAAAGATGATGAGGTTGAAGACAAAAAATGAAAAAAACATGTCCCGGTGCTTGTACATCGGAAAATAAATATACCGGATCAATATCGTTACGGAAACCAGGTCAATGACCAAACGGACAAAGAACTTTTCAGACAAATGATTGAAAAGCTTAATGTCAAAAACATCGGAAAGGCTTAACGCACTATCACACAGAAGTTGGAGTGGATACATGGGCAATTTTATTAAGGGACAAAAGTTTTGGTTTGAAATTGTTGTATTTAATGTTTTCGAAAAGGGAAATCACACCCAGGCAATATTTGCTAAGGGATCCCTCCCTTATTTTCTCCTGGCGCATTTTATGCATAAAAAAAGACCTGACCCTGCGATCCTGCTTCACTTCGGCAATGACCAGATTTGGCACATCCCTTTTGATCGTGTCGCTTACAAATTCAAGGTTTACATCCAATGTTACGCGCTCAGGTTTCGTGTTGTTGACCAAGGTAATACGGGTATAGTTTACCCACATTTTGGGTTCCAGTCTTTCGTGGAAATCCAGCTCATGTTCGAGCAAAAATGACTGAACCGCCTCCTGTTGCAGGATTTGTTCCTCTGCCTGTTCCTTGCGTCTGCGTTTGATGGTTCGTTTCTTATTATTCTTTTTCTTTATTTCGAAAAAGAGCAGATCAGAGTCTACATACCTGCGCGTACGTACCTTGTGACGGCTCAACTCGCCCCGTTGATGCTGCTGAAAAAACAGAAAGTCCGAGGTGTCAAAATACAGGGATTCATACCGTGATGCCCGTACATCATTGATGGAAACAACCCGGTAATCGTCGGAGAGGGATTTTAATATTTCCGGAAAGCGGTCGCGGGAAAACAGAAATTTGGTGTCGGTACGGTTCATCAGCCGTACACCATCCATTTCTTCAAGTGAAATAGGCTGGAAGCCGCGTAATATTTCATTAATTTCCTTCATACTCACTTTTTAGGGAATTCTCTCCCAGTTCCATAGCCAGGCCCGTAGCCCAAGTTAGTTAACTACCAAATACTGCTACTGTAAGTAGACAAAACGTATACGAGGTGATAAAAAAAATGTGGTGAAAAAATCCACATATACGTCACGTCCTTTCAAGTGGTGATTCTTTGAAAAGCCGGGGACAAATATACGTATTTGGCTCAAACATACTACACTGATCAAAAAATGTACATGTCTGGCAAGCTGACTATACAGGTAAATGGCTAAAAATATGGTATGAAACAGGCTGCTTGCTGCTGCTAAAGAGAAATAAAAAATGCAAATAGCCCGGATGGTGGGCAGCACGCAGGCCGGGCGGGGACAGCCGGAGTGCAGTGGATAAAGAGCCGGGCGGTACCGCTCCTGCCCCGTATCAAGGGTGAAGGAAAAAGCCGGTCCCCACCTTGAGGTGGGCAGAAAGTGCCTGAAAACGGACATCACCCCCTCCTATGGGAAATCGCACATATGACCAGGAAGTGCGCGCTTCGGCATGCAAAAAAAACCACGGGGCAACGAAATAGCGACGTCCGAGGCCTACATCAAAGGCCGGGCCGGTGACGAAATATCCGCCATCGAAAATCCCAACCCGGGTATTTTCCAGGCCACGGATGCGTGTCTCGGGATGTCCGATAATCACTCCGGTACCCACGATGACTTCAGCCCATTTCAGGTCTTTCCGAGCAAATACCGACAGCATATTAAAGCCATGGGTCACCTGAAAGCGGGGTACATCGGGGGTGAAATTGACCAGAAGAACCTTATGATGGGTCAGCCGGGCCCCATATTCCCCTTGCGGCCCTCGCCATGCGGCATATGCGTCCCAGTACCAGGGTGGTACAAAGGGCTCGGCTGCAAACCGGGCCTGATGGGAGAAATCGTGCAGGCCTGCCTGGCGGAAAGACAGCCTGGCGGGAAATGTATATGGCACGCCTATACTACCCTGAACGACAAGCCCCGGGGTGGGTGACTGGGCCCATGCGATAACCGGAAGCCATACTAGTATTATCTTCAGGATCGCACGCATGGTCTTATTGTCCGGAAGCCTCCACGCCCGCCTCCCACCGGAACGTCAGTGCGTCGAGTTCCTTTTTGAGGGACTGATAGCGTGCGCTTAGTTCGGCAAGCTTTGCGGCATCAGAGACTATTTCCGGTTTAGCCATCTGTACGGTAAGCTCATGGAGTTCCGCTTCTTTTCGCTCGATTTCCTCTTCAAGCTGGCGGATCTCTTTCTCCAGCTTATTATCCGTCCTGGGGCGGGGGGTTTCCTTCGTTTTTTTGGTATCGGAAGCCCGGGCATTTTTCACTTCCTGCTGTTGTGGATTGGCCTCTTGTTGTGATTTCCACCAGACGAACTCCTCGTACGTACCCGGGTAGACTTTGATTTCCTGGTCTTCGATCCACCAAATTTTATTGGCCACATTGGAAATGAAATGACGATCGTGCGATACGACCAGAAAGGTACCTTCAAATTGCTGAAGAGCCTGCTCCAGGATGCCGACAGACACCATGTCGAGGTGGTTGGTCGGCTCATCGAGCAACAGGAAATTGGACTCGGAAATGAGTGTGCGGGCCAATGCTACGCGGGATTTTTCGCCTCCGGAAAGCACTTTGATTTTTTTAAAAACTTCTTCGTCTGAAAAAAGGAAGCAACCGAGGACGTTGCGCAGTTCCTGATCCGTCTTTCCCGAACCAGCCATTTTGAGTTCTTCCAGGATTTCGTTTTCAATTCCCAACGATTCGAGCTGGTGCTGGGCATAGAAGGAAGTGATCACATTATGGCCCGATTCTACCTTACCTTCGTGTTTTTCGGTTCCGGCCACGATCCTTAGCAAGCTAGACT
>JAOUOM010000126.1 GCA_029880385.1 Cyclobacteriaceae bacterium
CAGCGCGCAAGGCCAATAAGGAGCAAATCGGGATTATATCGGCGCAGGTCAATATGTCCGTTGTATTGAATAATCTCAATCGTTATAATGAATCTGTAGTGCTACTGAAAGAAGCCCTGGATTTGTCGCGTGAAATGCAGGACATGAAGCAAATGCGAAGTGTATATGGCATGCTGTCTGAGACCTATGAAAAGATGGGGGATGTAGAGCAATCCTTGGTATATTTTAATCTATACCGTTCGTTTCATGAGCAAATACAACGTGTGGAAATCGGTGACATCCAGGATGCACTGGATAAAGAAAAAACACAAAAGGAATTAGCAGAAGCTGCACGAATCAAAGGAGAGTATGAGCTGTTAAAGCAGGAATTTGAACTAAAAGAGCAGGAATCCATTATTTATGAAAAGGACTCCATTAACAGATCGTTATTTGATAATTTATCTAAAAATGAGTTGGTTATCCGTCTGTTGACAAAAGAAAAGGAAGTAGCCGGACTTGAGGCCAGTGCGGTTGAACAACGAAACTTACAATTGATAAAGGAAAAAATGTATATCAAGTACATTTTGATTATTGTAATTCTGGCTGCCATAGGAGTCGGCGGATTGATTGCCTATAATCTTTGGGTTACCAAAAAGCATAACAGAATTTTTCAGAAACAAAATGAAGACCTGATAGCCAAAAACAAGCACATTGAAGAGCAACGAAAGGAAATTGAAACTACGCAGGACAAGCTGGTTATTAGTGAAAAGATGGCTACCATCGGGGCATTTACAGCTGGGATTGCCCATGAGCTAAACAATTCATGCAATTACATTGCGGGTTCTTCTGATTTGCTTTCAGGAATATTTGGAGAGCTGATTGAAAGGGAAGGGAAATTAGATGTGGACGACAGGGAAACTGTTCGAGAATTGAGTGCTGCTATACGAGTAGGGGTAGATCGGATGAAAAAAATTATAAGTGAACTGCGTGCCCGTCAGTTTTCGCTTGACAAGAATGATTTTGTTCCTTTGAATTTGTTGTCAAAAGTACAGGAAAACATCGAAATCCTTTCATCTGAAATGATTGAGGGTATACATATAGAGACCATTTGTCCCGACGAGATTTATATTGAAGGGATTGAAACGCAGATTAATCATTTGCTATATAACCTGTTGAGTAATTCCACCTATGTACTCAAGGGCAAACAGGAGGGAAAAATTGTAGTTACCCTTGTAAAGGCAGGTGCTTTTGCCGAAATAAAAATATATGATAACGGAATAGGAATACCGAAAGAGAACAGGGTTCGTGTTTTTGATCCATTTTTCACAACAAAAGATGTCGGAGAGGGAACCGGACTTGGACTTTATACGGTATACTATATCGTTTCCTATCATGGCGGGGACGTTAGGGTAGATTCAGAGGAAGGGGCGTGGACAGAATTTACTATACACTTGCCCCTTGTCCAGCAAAGAGTGGATGGACAGAAGCTGGCGAATAAGGACAAGAGTTTTAATAAAGCATTATTTGCAATATAAAATTGCATAAACTTTACTTTCTCATTCTTTTGTTCATTTAAAAAAATCAATACCTTCGTTGGTTGAAAATCATGCCTTTTGTGAAAAAACAGGTACTTGTTATAGGAAGTATTTGTTACAAAAAGTATTTTTTTTACGTCACACACCAACCAACTAACCTATTATGAGAACAGGAATTTCATTGCTGATATTCTGTGCTCTGAGTTTAACGGCGTATGCTCAAAAACACCCGTTATCAAAAAGCGACTCAGGCAGAATCCTTAAAAATTACAAACAATACGAATTTCTTTTACAGCAAAATGACTTGCGTGGAGCATCCGATGCACTGAATTCGATTGCCTTTATTTACTGGAATGATAATCAATATGCGGAGGCCATTTCGTATTACGAAAAATCATTAGGCTTGAATGAAAAACTAGCCAATGAGAATGGCATAGCGATGATTCACAACAATCTGGGGATGCTTTATGCCGACATAGGACGGTACGAGAAATCCCTCATTCATTTTACACAAACGTTGGCTGCACGAAAGGCAAACAAGGAACAAATAGGGGTCATTTCTGCTTTGATCAATATGTCGGTTGTTCTAAATAACCTACAGCGTTATGGTGAGTCTGTCCGGCTCCTGAACGATGCATTGGAAATAGCCCGGTCAATACAGGATTTGAAATACATGCGTAGTGTATATGGAATGTTATCGGAAACGTATGAAAAAAATGGAGAGGTTGAGGAATCCTTAAAATATTTCACACTTTACCGATCATTTCATGAAGAAGTGCAGCGTGAAGAGATTGATGAAATAAAAGGGCAGTTAACCAAAGAAAAGATGCAAAAAGAGATTGCTGAGGCTGCCCGTATAAAAAGTGAATATGAAAATTTGAAGCAAAAATACGAGCTTCTTGAGAAAGAGAAAATAATAACCGAACAGGATTCGGTAAATAAGTACCTGTATGCACATTTAAACAGAGAGCAAATGGCAATACGCCTTCTGGAGAGAGATAAGCAAGTAGCCTCTCTTGAAGCAAAGACACGTGAACAGCAGAATCAACAGTTGATTAATGAAAAGACCTATTTAAGATCAATTATGATCACCGTTATTATTGCAGCGGTTGTACTTGGTTTTTTAATTGTTTTTAATCTCTGGATGAGCAAGCGTCATAACCGGCAAATCATTCGCCATAACGAAAAATTGCTCGAAAAAAACAGACACATTGAATCACAAAGGAAGGAGTTGTTACAGTTTAACAAGAGCCTGGAAGAACAAAAAATAGAATTAAGTGCAACATTACTTGAACTTGAGTCAACAAGGGATAAATTGGTCATGACTGAAAAGATGGCAACAATCGGGGCATTTACCGCAGGAATAGCGCATGAGTTGAATAATGCCTGTAATTATGTGGCGGGTTCTTCCGATTTATTGTTAACGATTTTTAATGAGTGGAATTCAAAGATATCCATGGATGGATTTGATGATAATGTGGCAGTTCATGATCTAAGTGAAGCTATTCGGACTGGTGTATATCGTATGAAAAAAATTATTTCAGATCTGAAAGCGCGCCAGTTTAATATGGAAATTGATAATTTTCAGAATTTAGACTTGATAAGCTGTATTCACAAAAACCTTTCTGTTTTAAGCCATGATCTTTCGAATAACATAAAAATAGAATTAAATGTACCAAATGAGCTTAAAATTGAGGCAATTGAAACTCAAGTAAACCATTTGATATATAACTTATTGATCAATTCTATTTTCGTATTGAAGGCCAGGGAAAATGGACTGATTACGATTGATGTAAGTTCAAAAAAGTCAACTGTTGTACTTAAAATAAAGGATAATGGAATAGGAATTCCCAAGGAAAACCTTATCCGTATTTTTGATCCTTTCTTTACTACAAAGGAAGTAGGGGAGGGTACTGGTCTTGGCCTCTACACGGTATATTACATTGTCTCCTCTCACAATGGAGAAGTCAGCGTAGATTCAGAGGAGGGCTATTGGACGGAGTTTACGATCACCTTACCTAAAAAACAACAACCTGTTGTGAACAAAAATGCGCCTGCACTAGTCTAGTATTCAGTAATAATTTCTCAATCAATCAGTGCCTATCCCTATGAAGTATATTAGTTTTTTTGTATTTGTATTTTTATCAACGCTACTCCATTCCCAGACAACACATCAATATACTGACTCGACTGGAAATTTTTATTGGAATAAAACGGCTCCGTTGTATTTATTTGTGTCAAATAGCCCGGATGGAAAGGAAAATAAAAGGTTAATAAGTCAAAAGTCAGCTAAATATTCCAATCCTGTATTTTTGGACACAGAAGGGGTGAATTTCATACGTACCCGTAATGCCGTAGATCCTGAAACCAAAAAGGTATTGGAAGGGGTGGAAGTCCTTTTTGAAATATATGCTGATGGCACAGCTCCTGAAACAATGGTAAAATATGAAGGAGCCATAAAACATGAAACGGAAGGGGTTGTTTATTTTAAAAGTGGATTAGGAGTAACGCTATCATCACAAGATGCGCTTTCAGGGACAAAGCGTATCCGTTATGCGATTAATAATAAGGACTTTACAACTTATGAATCGTTGTTATTGTTTGATGAGCAGGGCAAATTTTCATTAACCTATTTTAGTGAAGATAATGTAGGCAATGTGGAGCAGGAAAAAACCTTGCGATTTGAAATAGATAATGAACCATCGTATAGTGATCTTACTATCAATGGCATTACGGAAAAGGATGTTATATCCCTGGATTCGAAAATGTACATATTAGCATTAGATTCGATGAGTGGTGTAGGGAGCGTTTTTTATAAGTTTGATAACGAGCCTTTTGTGGTGTATAAATCAAACGGAATCCCATTTTCTCATTTGGGTGAGGGTCCTCATTCTATTACCTATTATTCCGTTGATAATGTAAAGAATCAGGAGGAGGAAAAGACGTTTGAGTTTTATCTGGATAAGTCACCCCCTCTCATGGTTGCCGATGTGTTAGGTGATCGGTTTATCGTAAACGATCAGGTGTATTTTTCAGGTAGAACCAAATTGAAATTGACAGCAGTTGATAATAAGGTAGGGGTGAAAAATATTATGGTGTCTATTGATGGAGGTGAGTTTGAGAAATATGATCAGCCCATTTATTTGCCGAGTGTATCGGGATTACATAGTATACGGTACTATTCTGTCGATAATTTGGATAACTCCACTATTAGTGCTACAAAAAGTAGTTATGTTGGAAGAGGTGGATTTGAAGAATACAAGCATAATGTAAATAAGGTGTATGTTGATTTAACGGGGCCGGTGATAAATTTCAGGGTGCTTAACCACCAATTTACAAGAGGTGATACACTCTTTATCGGCCCTTATTCAGAGATTAAATTTGATGGAACAGATGGGGAGTCAGGATTTAATAACATAACCTATTCATTAAATGATGAAATTGCTGAAAACAAATACAGCGAACCCATTACGCTCAAAGTACGAGGCTATAATACACTGAACTATTACGGCTATGACAATGTGAATAACCGGAATGTGAGCAAATTTTCGTTTTTCCTGGATGATGAAAAGCCAAAAATCTATGTACAGTTCAGTTTTGGTTCCATTGCCAAAGCTGAAGACGGCCTGTTGGTATATCCGGAAAATGTAGGCGTGTTTTTATCTGCAACAGACAAAGTTTCCGGCATCCGTCAGTTTACCTACCAATTGGACGATATGCCAGAAAAAGCATATGCCGGACAAATTAGCGGATTGAAAAAGGGTAAACATACGCTAACCGTTACCGCATACGATTTTCTGAATAACCGCGATACCCAGCAACTGACGTTTTATATCCAGTAAAAAGTCAGGGGTACACATGACATACTAGCTGGAGCGGGGCCAAACAAAGTTTGGCCCCGCTCCTATATAAAAAAAGCCGCCCCGGCAATAACCGAAGCGACCAAAAATCACCAATCAGCAGTTTTTTAATTTCTTTCCCCTCTTTAGATCATTTTCAATAGTAGGAAAACAAACAATGTCAGTACAAAAAATAACTTAAGTAGAAATTTTACTGCCATTTGTGTAGTAAAAAAATAGTTTTTAAATGAGAATTTTTTGTATTTAAAGGGTAGACGAAGGAGGGTAACCAAAAGGTTGGAAAAAGGTTTGAAAAAAAATGAATTATTTTCCTATGTGATACTGTACGGAAAAATATACCCGACCAGAGAGTGTGGAGGACGGGGATAAAAGTGAGTAGGCTGTTTCTGGATTTTTGGCATAAATGTTTGTTAATCCATACCTGAACCGCACACCCGTATGATAGGATATTCTATTACCTGGCTGAAAGGATATTTCGCCACCGGTAACCAAACCGAAATTGTACGTGTTGATGGAAGGTCGTAAATCGGTGGTTGTAGCCTGATTGTACAAATAGGCATCTGTTAATTTCTCTCCAAATGCCCCAATAAACAGATTTCGTGAAAAAAGCCACTCATGTTTTATCTGGTAATACCTGAGGGTCTTGGCCGTGATTTCCGCAGCTGTGTAGGACAGCCGTATGCCGGTCTTTTGGTAGGTGCCTTCTATGTACTCCTGATAGTCCTGCCCTTCTGATTGCTGGTGAAAATATTCGGCCACCAAATCCAGCCGTGGACGAATGGGTTTTCCTGCGTGGAGACTGATGCCCGTAGTAAATAGGAGACGGTTCCTGTTTAACTCGTCCGGGTTGGCATAGGTCAGCGTTTTGGGATTGACCAGCCAGTTGTTTTGTACGTATACCGAACTCCCTACATAAAATTTTGATTTATATCGTTTGGATCCGGAAAGCCTGTTTTCGATT
>JAOUOM010000127.1 GCA_029880385.1 Cyclobacteriaceae bacterium
GCGACTTTCATTCCGATAGATGAAAGCCGATTGATTGATGTTATTGACCACCAGGTCAAGGTCGCCATCGTTATCCAGGTCGGCATACGCTGCCCCGTTGCTATTGGAGGGGCGGTGCAGGCCCCAGGACTTTGTCCGATTGGTAAATTTCGTTCCCTGTTCATTCGAAAACATGTAATTGACTACATCGGAAGCTGGCATATGACCGATGATATCCAATACTTCCTCACGTACCAGGCGTCCCTTGGACTTGACGTAATCGTCCATGTATTTTATAAAATCCAGGTTGGTATAGTCCCTATAATAACCATTGGTCACATACAGGTCTTTCCAGCCGTCGTTATCATAGTCTGCAAGCAGGGCGGCCCAGCTCCAGTCGGTATTGGAAATACCTGCCTGCTGGCCTATTTCACTGAATGTGCCATTCCCATTGTTGAGTTGCAGCATGTTTCGCATGTATTGGTAATGAAAGCCTGTGCGTACATTCAGGTCAAATTTTGAATAATTATCGGGTGCCAGCAACAGTTTTTGGCGGTAATTGTCCTCAGGGAGCATGTCGAGTGTGACGACATCCTGAAATCCGTCATTATTGATGTCGGCAATGTCGTTGCCCATTGAAAACTGGCTGTTGTGCCCCATGCTTTCATTCAGGGTATTGCGAAAGGTTCCGTCGCCATTGTTGATGTACAAATAATCCGGCACGGCATAATCGTTTGAAACATAAAAGTCGGGCCATCCATCGTTGTTACTATCAAAAATCCCGATACCGAGCCCATAGGACAGAGCCGAGCCGCTCACGCCTGCCTGAGTAGTAATATCTTCAAATACGCCATCCGTCTGACGGTACAATCGCAATCCCCGGTATGGATCATCTTTTTTGAGAAATTCGGCTGTGCTTACTTCATTCAGGATGGGCAGCGATTTGGGGTTGTGGTTCAGGAGCAATGCATCCAGGTCCCCGTCTTTATCATAGTCGAAAAAATACGCCTGATTGCTAAATCCCATACTGGCCAATCCATAATCGATGGCTTTATCCTCAAATATGGGTTGGCCGTCGGCATCGATACCCATGTTGATAAAAAGCTGGTTGGTTCGCTTGGCATCAGGCATGGCACCCGAGTAGCACAGGTAAATATCCGGCCGGTTGTCACCATTAATGTCGGCGACGGTAGCTCCCGTTTTCCACGGCCCGGGCCTTCCCGATACTACAGAAGCAGGCCCTTCTACAAAGGTCATCTCCCCCTTATTGAGATATAATGTATTGGTACCCATATTGGAGGTAAAATAGATGTCCATCCATCCGTCGCCATTGAAATCGGCCGTCGCCACACCGCCCCCATTGTAGAAGTACTCGTACATCAGAATATTGGCATTCAGGCCCTCTTCCAGTGTGTTTTGAAACGTGACATGTGTCTGACCGGTATCCAGCAGGGTAAACAAAGTAGGTTCCCCATCAGGAATGACCGCCTGTGGTGATTGTTGTGTACAGGCATAAGGCACAAGCAAAAACAAGTAAAAATAGAAAGGGGATTTCATCGGAAAAGATCGCTTGGTTTAAGGTGTAAAAGTAAAAAATCTACCCCCGACAAGTTAGGGGTAGATTTTTTATTTTAAGTCAAAAATGAAATGGATCAGTAACCAGGGTTCTGAACCAACAGTTCATTTCTGTTTATTTCATTTCTGTCAATCGGACGGTAATACATTTTGTTGTCCCATGTACGGGTTTCATTTTCTGTATTATCCACTACGGTATAGGTGTAGTCGTACACGGTTTTGTCGTGACGATACGGCACCAGCGGTGTAGCCCCTGCTTTCAGGGTTGCCCTCACATTTATTGCCTTGATGCCGCGGCCCACCGTAGTTGCCGCTATCAACCAACGACGTGCATCATGGTAGCGATGCTCTTCGTAGGACAGCTCAATCCTGCGTTCGTTACGGTACAGGTCAACCAAGGCTGCGCCTGTGGCTGTCGTAGCTGGCATACCGGCACGGAACCTGATCTGGTTGAGCCAGTTGGTTGCTTCTGCCACATCACCTGTTTCCAAACAAGCCTCGATGTAGTTCAGGGCCACTTCGGTGTAGCGGATAAATGGCCAGGGCACCACCTGCGAGTTGGACTGATTGTCAACCAATCCCGGATCCGGATCGATGAACTTTCGTGTATAATAGTGTGTACGGCTTCCGTTCCAGTTTTCGATCGGTGATTCCCGTGTGTCAATTCCATTGATGAATCCACCATTTCCGTCATCGTAATAGCCTGTCTGAATTTGATTGGCAGGATCAACGGCTGCCACGTCGGCCGGACGTGGTTTCCAGTCAGCCCCATCGTACAAAATAGTTGCGTAAAAACGTGGGTCACGATTGGAATACGGATCGGAACTATGCGCGGGGTTGGTCCAGTCAAATTTAGAACCATCCATCATTTCATAGTCATCTACCAGCTGCTGGATAGGGGTATTTCCTGCCCAGTTATGATAACCGTTAGGACCATTATTGATGGCATAATGCAAGCCTCCCAGTGGCCAGTTATCTTCTACCGTATAAAGCGGAGTAGCTGTACGCTGAAAGATCAATTCTGATGTTGCCGCTGCATCGCCCACACTACTTCCACCACCCATCGCGATGGAGATATAATTTGACGTGCCTTCTGAAGCAGAAACCGGAGCAGAAAGGCCAAACTTGTAACCGGATGTAGCATCCAGTACAGCTTTGGCTGCAGCTTTGGCATCCGCCCATCGTTGTGCCTGGGTTCCAGTCGAATAGGCAATCAAATCCATGTTTGGATATGAACCAAAAACAGCCGATGCCTTGGCACCATCGTGCTGGTCGCTGGCAGCATACAGCAATACCCTTGCTTTAAGTGCCATGGCACTTAGTTCAGTCGCACGTCCGGGCGTTTCATCCTTGCCTGCTAGCAGGGTAATGGCATTATTCAAATCTGCAACTATAAAGTTGACACATTCTTCATACGTATTACGCGCGATGCTGTAATCATCACCCAAATTATACGGCTTATCGATCAGCGGCACACCGCCATAAAACCTGAGCAATTGCTGGTAGTAATAGGCACGCAGGAAATGAGCTTCCCCTGTCAGCCTGTCGCGTAACTCATCATCTGCAAACGTGGATGTTGGCAACCGGTCAAGGGCAACGTTGGCCTGACGAATAGCCAGGTACATGTTGTCCCAGTAATAGGTGCCGCTCATCCATGCCAGGGCAGATGGGCTTTCTGATCCTTCCGTAAAGCGGTTGATGTTTCGTCCCGCATGGGTAAACATGGCTTCGTCCGTATAGGCAGCCAGTGCCTGCTCTTCAAATCCGCCATATCCCAAAAAGGAATAGACATTGTAGATAAAGGCTTCGGCCAACGGGCCATCTCCCCATGTTGCTTCACTGGAAATTTTATCCAATGGCTGTGTGTTCAGATAATCCGTGTTACAGGACAAAAACAACATGGATGACGCCAAGATTCCCGCTAATATATTTCTAGTTATTTTCATTGTTGTCAAACTTAAAATGTTATACTTAAACCCGTATTGATGACACGCTGCTGCGGATAATACACACCATTTTCTGCTTCTGCTTCCGGATCATAAATTTTGTATTTATTGAACGTAATCAGGTTCAATGCATTGACATAGATCCGAAGCGAACTAAATGCTTTTCCTCCACCAATCACGTCAGACGGCACATTGTACCCGACTTCAATGTTTTTCAGACGCACATAGTTTTTATTGAACAGATAGTATGTATTCCATCCAAAGCTACCACCGGTAAAGTAGGTATCACCACGGCTTGCCAATCGGGGATGAACATCACTGGGACTGTCAATGGACCAACGGTTATCGTTCTGGTACTTGAGGTAGTTACCGATATCACCCGACTCTGTCTGGATTCGGATAGCTGCGCCCATGGCACCCTGCAACAACATGGAAAAGTCAAAGTTTTTGTACTGCATATCAAATGTTCCCCCAAAATTGAATTTTGGTGTACCATTTTTATCCAGTCGGATTCTGTCATCGGCATCAATTTTATTGTCACCGTTTTGGTCTTTGAACTTCATGTCACCCGGAATCAACTGAGGTGTCACACCACTATAATCAATGGTATTAGCCGCAATGTCCTCGATTCCTTTGAATACGCCATCATACTCATAGACCAGGTATCCGTCAATTGGCTTGCCTTCTTGCTTTTGATAGTCCGGAATACCGGGTATTTCATCAATAAAGATGATTTTATTTTTGGCATACCCGCCATTCAGACCGGCACTCCATACCATGTCACCACTTTTGGCATTGTACATCAGGTTATATTCAAATCCCTTGTTTTCCACCTCTCCTGCATTTTCAGGAGGCAACAGGTTGCTGATCCCGGATGAAGCTGGTGTAGAACCTGATTTTTGAATAAGGAATTGAGAACGTAGGTTATAGAAATATTCAACCGTGAAATCAAATTTTCCGCTCATCACGGTACCGTCTAACCCGACGTTGTAATTGTTGGCACGCTCCCATGTAAAGACAGGGTTTGCAAGCCTTGTTTCAACCAGTGTGGTTTTTACCTGACTGTTTATCGGATAGGCACCAAAACCATAGGTAGCCAGGTAGGCATACTCCTGTAATCGTCCATTGAAATATACCTGGTCATTACCCATCTGTCCGTATGATCCTCTCAGCTTCAGGTAATCGACACCTGCCACATTAAAGAAACTTTCGTTGGATATGTTCCAGCCCAGTAACAGACCGGGAAAGAACCCAAACCGGGTGTCCTCGGAAAAGATATAGGATCCATCCCTTCTCCAGATAAACTCTGCGAGGTATTTTTCTTTGTAGTTATAAGCAAAACGACCATAATAACCCAGACGGGCACCTTCATAGCCTCCGCCACCTGTATTCATATTGAGTGATCCTCCTGCAAAAAGCTGATCAACTGCCGGTGAAATATAGTTTCGACGATAGGCAAAGAAAGACTCACCACTGAAGCGTTCTTCGGTTGCCCCTGCCAAAATATTGATGGTATGTCCGTCACCAAACTCACGGTCATAGGTCAACATTCCCGTCAGGTTAGTTGCCATATGTGTGCTGTTGCGCATGGTGAGGCGGGGATCGCTAAAGTTGGAACGTACAGCCGGAACCAGTAATGGCTCACCGTTGGTGTCATAGGTTATTTTGTCCCAGTAATAAAGTTCCCAGGGAGTTTCCCATCTTTTTTCCTTTTCACTATTATGGTCAATGGATGCGCTCAATGTCAATTTCAAACCACTTATCCAGGGATTGGTAATGTCAATCGACCCGTTAGTTTGCACATAGTCTTTGGGGATATTGTGATAGCCTGTCGCATTCGTTGTTACCACGTACGGGTTTTGTCCATTTTCAATATCTGGGCCTGGCATACCGTTTGGCCATACTTCAGGCTCCGTAGGACGTCCGCGCATCAACATACGGAAGATGGCACCGGCTGACTGGGTCGGGTAGTGACGATCTTCGCGACGAGCCATTATACCCAATTTGGTACTGATGTAGTCGTTTACTTTGGCATCCAGGTTTAACCTGAAGTTATATTGCTTGTAATAGGTCGCGGAATTGTTGTAAATACCATCCTGATTGATATAGCCCAGGGAAGCCATGTATTTTACATCATCCGTACCACCGGCCAACTGCATGTTGTACCTTTTTTGTGGTGCCCATTTTTTGAAGGCATCGGCAAACCAATCGGTATCAGGATATCCCCAAGGATCCGAGCCATCGATGTGCTTCTGGATGGCATCCGGGCTGAAGTTGGCATTCAAAGGCGTGATACCGGGTGTCGCGGACGTGTATGAACCGGTGGATTTGATACTACTCCAGGCAGCCTCCCACTCATTGACCGGGATACTTTTATAAATAGGCAATTCATTCATGATATTGGCATACTCTCCCGCATTGGACATTTCGGGAACCATCGTAGGCTGGGTAAAGCCCTGGTTGAAATCGAATGACAAGGCAGGCTTACCGGATGCGCCCCGCTTGGTCGTGATCAGGATGACACCATTGGCAGCCCGTGATCCGTAAATAGCAGCCGAAGCATCTTTAAGTACCGAAATGGAGGCAATGTCCTGTGGGCTTAGTCGGCCCAGTCCACCATCACGGCCCGGAATCCCATCAATTACGATCAATGGATCACTTTTCCCGGGTGTATTGGTACCCCGAATGTTTATTTTCGCTCCATCTGCGCCAGGCTCACCGCTTGTCTGGATAACCACTAAACCAGGAAGACGACCTGCCAACGAGTTTGACATTTCCACCGCCGGTGATTTAATCAGTTTTTTTCCTTCAACAGCTACCACAGCT